>JBDTQC010000140.1:0-7719 GCA_039932405.1 Ideonella sp. | reverse complement strand
TCGCAGCAACGGCCGGTTGCAGCTCGGCGGTCGGCACCCGATCGGCTTCGACGAAGCGGCAGATCTGACTTTCCACCGGCGTCAGCGTCTGCCATTCCACACCAACGGCATGCGTTTCACGGCATTTTCAGGCGATGGTGCCGAGATCGACAGCCGCAGCTACTACTCGGTTGGCGGCGGTTTCGTCGTCAGCGACGAAGTGGCGGCGGACGGTTCGAAGCAAAAAGCGATCGTTCCCGACACGACGGCACTGCCACTGCAGTTTCACTCGGGCGCCGAATTGCTGCAGATCACCCGACGCGAGCAATGCACGATCGCCGAGGTGATGCGCCGCAATGAGCGTCACTGGCGCACCGATGCGCAAATCGACGAAGGCCTGCTGAAGATTTGGGCCGTGATGCAGGCCTGCGTCGAACGGGGTTGTCGCACCGATGGTGTGTTGCCGGGCGGCTTCAAGGTGAAGCGTAGGGCGCCCGAGATCCACCGCCGGCTGACCGGTCAAACGGCGATTGCGACGCAGCATGGGCAGCGCTCGCTGATCGGCGGCGCCGGCGATCCGCTCGAAGTGCTCGACTGGGTCAACCTGTTTGCATTGGCCGTCAATGAGGAAAACGCCGCCGGCGGGCGCGTCGTCACGGCGCCGACCAACGGCGCAGCCGGCATCGTGCCAGCCGTTCTGCACTACTACCGCCGCTTCCTGCCGGACGCCGACGATCGCGGCGTGATCGACTTCCTGTTGACGGCCGCCGCAATCGGCCTGCTGTACAAGGAAAACGCGTCGATCAGCGGCGCCGAGGTCGGCTGCCAGGGCGAGGTCGGCGTCGCCTGCTCGATGGCCGCCGGCGGACTGTGCGCCTTGCTGGGCGGCAGCCCGGAGCAGGTCGAGAACGCCGCCGAGATCGGCATGGAACACCACCTCGGCCTGACCTGCGATCCGGTTGGCGGACTGGTGCAGATCCCGTGCATCGAACGCAACGCCATCGCGTCGGTGAAGGCGATCAATGCGGCCCGCATGTCGCTGCGCGGCGACGGCAGCCACCATGTCAGCCTCGACAAGGTGATCAAGACCATGCGCGAGACCGGCGCCGACATGATGAGCAAATACAAGGAAACGGCGCGCGGCGGGCTGGCGGTCAACATCGTCGAGTGCTGATTGGCCCTGCTGTCCCGATCATCATTTCCGCCGATGCCGACCAAACCCGTACAAACTCCCGACCCCGCCAAGTCTCTGGACGCACGCCCCCAAACCGTGCTGGTTCTGCAGGGCGGCGGCGCGTTGGGCGCCTATCAGCTCGGGGTCTTCCAGGCGCTGCATGAACGCGGGGTCGAGCCGGACTGGGTGATCGGCACATCGATCGGGGCGATCAATGCTGCGTTGATCGCTGGCAACCCGCGCTCATTGCGCCTGGAACGGATGGCCGCATTCTGGCAACGCATCGAGCAGCATGGCAACGATCTGGCCCACTGGTTCGACGCATCGCTGGGTCAGACGCTTGCCAATGTCGGCACGATCACGCAGGGCGTGGACGGTTTCTTCAGCCCGAGGCCGGCTGCCTGGTGGAGCCCGCAGCTGCCTGTCGGCGTCGAGCAGGCTTCCTACTACAGCACGCAGCCGCTGCGCGAAACACTGGCCGAGCTGCTCGATCAGGCGTTGCTGGGCGAGCCTGAAATCCGCATCACGGTCGGCGCGGTCGGCGTGGCCAGCGGAAAAATGCACTACTTCGACAGCCGAGCTCCCGGCACGCGGCTGCAGATCGACCACATCGTCGCCTCAGGCGCCCTGCCGCCAGCCTTCGGGGCGGTGCGGGTTGGCGGCGAGGCATTCTGGGACGGCGGCATCTTCTCGAATACGCCGATCGAAGCGGTGTTCGACGATCATCCACGCCGCAATTCCTTGATTTTCTCTGTCAGTGTCTGGCATCAGCAAGGCCCGGAGCCGTCGAGCATCAACGAGGTGTTGGCCCGCCAGAAGGATATCCAGTACGCCAGCCGGCACGAGGGTCAGATCGCTCAGCAAAAGCAGATCCACCATCTGCGCCACGTCATCCGTGCATTGTCGCAACAGCTCGACGCTCCAACCGCGCGCACCCCGGCGGTTCGCGAACTGGCCGGCTGGGGGTGTGGAACGACGATGCATGTCGCACACCTGGAGGCGCCTCGGCTGAGTGCGGAAGACGCCAGCAAGGACATCGACTTCAGCGCCAACGGCATTCGCCTGCGAAGCGAAGCCGGCCGTCGCGACACATTGGAGATGCTCGATCGCGCCGATTGGCTGAAACCGCACGATCCGCTGGCAGGTGTGATCGAGCACCATCTGATGCGTAACCAGACCTGATGGCGCGGGCAATTCGTCTATCGGTACTGTCCCGGGTATCGCACCGGTGCGCAACGATTAGCATGCTTCGTTGATAAGCGAACGATCGTTCGATTCAAATCCGGGAGATAACCATGATCAAACCGTCCGGCTACGCGGCATTTGCCGCGACCGTCGCCACCTCCGCTCTGCTGGTCGCCTGCGGCGGCGGCGGGGAAAGTGGTACCAAGACCGATACCAGCAACGATCGCGGCTCGTTGGTGACCAACCCGCCGTTGCGGGTCACCACACTCGGCTCGGCCGACTTTCTTGCCAGCTTGAATGGCAGCGCGTCCGGGCGCAGCCTGCTGCAGGTCGCCGGCGCGCCGAAGTGCGGTGTCGATTTCAACTACCTCCAGTACGGTACCGTGGGAGCGGCTGGCGAGAAGACCAACGCCAGCGGCGCCTTGATGGTGCCGGTCGGCACCGACGCGGCTTGCAACGGCCCGCGGCCGATCGTGTTGTATGCACACGGCACCACCACCGTCAAGAATTACAACATTTCCAACGTCCTGGACAGCACCAACGCCGCCTACAGCGAGGCACTGCTTGTCGCTGCCATGTACGCAGCCCAGGGCTTCATCGTGGTTGCCCCCAACTACGCCGGCTACGACGATTCCAAGCTGGGCTATCACCCCTATCTGGTAGCTGACCAGCAATCGAAGGAAATGATCGACGCCCTGGCTGCCGCGCGCACGGCGCTGCCTAATGTGAGCGCTGCCGATTCGGGCAAGCTTTTCATCACCGGATATTCACAGGGCGGGCATGTCGCGATGGCCACCCACAAGGCGATGCAGGCAGCGGGCATGACGGTGACGGCATCGGCACCGATGTCTGGCCCCTATGCACTGGCCGCGTTCGGAGACGCCGTCTACTACGGCAACGTGAACCTCGGATCCACCATCTTCACACCGCTGCTGGTCACGGCCTATCAGAAAGCCTACGGCAATCTGTATACCAACCTGACCGACATCTACAGCGCGAACTATGCGCCCGGCATCGATACCCTGCTGCCGTCGCTGACCTCGCTGACGACGCTGATCCAGCAGGGCAAGCTGCCGCAAACCTCGATGTTCAGCAGCACTCCGCCAACCGCTCCCGCTGGCTCGCCACCATCGCTGCAGCCGACGCTGAATGCGATCACACCGCCAAAAACACCGGCTTCCCTGGCGCCGCTGTTTGCACTCGGCTTCGGCCCTGCTCCGCTGATCACAAATTCGGCGCGCCTGAGCTATCTGCTCGACGCAATTGCCAACCCGGATGGCGCGGTGCCGGCCTTGACGACGGGTGCCCAGGCGGCCACGCCGAAGCATCCGATGCGGGTCGCGGCCAAGATCAACGACCTGCGCAACTGGACCCCGACCCGGCCGGTTCTGTTGTGCGCCGGCAATGGTGATCCAACCGTGTTCTACAGCGTGAATACTCAGCTGATGCAGGGCTACTGGAGCGCACCGTCGCCGGCCAAGACCGCGCCAGGCATCCTGAACGTGCTCGATGTCGACTCGGCCCCCACCAGCGCCAGCGATCCTTACGCGGCAGCCAAAGGCGGCTTTGCCCAGCTGAAGGCAAGCACTGCGCAACAAGCGGTTGCGGCGGGTGCTACCGACGGTGGTGCCAGCGCTGTAACCCAGGCCTACCACGGCTCGTTGGTCCCACCGTTTTGCAATGCGGCAGCGCGCGGCTTCTTCCAGCAGGTGCTGGCCGCCGGCCTTTGAAAAGGACCGTCATTCCGGATAGCGGCGCGATACCGCCGGTCCGGATCATCTGAGGTAACGAGGCCGCACCCCGCAGGGTGCGGCCTTTTTTTCGGACCAGCATGCTCGACCAACTCGCAATCAATGCGCGCCACGCAGCCCCCGCCGTCGACCGCTGGTCGGTGCGTGGCGTGGTTGAACGATCTGAAGAGCTGAATGTTCGCCAGGGCGTCGCGCAGGCGCCAAGCCGGCGCTTCGACCGCGGTCTGATGGTTTGCGTTTCCGATCGAGGCGGCCATGGCTTTGCCGCCACGCCGGACGCCAGCGAGTCCGGTCTGCGCGAGGCGTTTGCAAGAGCAGCAGAACTGGCGCACGCGATGACCGGCAACGGTGAGTTCGATGCCGCGAACCTGCCGCTTGCCGGCGTCTGCGGCCGCTATGCCACGCAGACCGAGCGGCCAGTCTCTGCGATGGGCCTTGGCGAGAAGATCGAGCTGCTGCGCATGGTGAATGCCGCCACTCGGCTCGATGCGCGGATCGTCGACTGTTCAGCCAGCCTGTGGACCCTCGATATCGAGCAGCGCTTCGTCAGCAGCGAAGGCGCGGACACCGCGCAACATTGGCAATTCGTGATTCCAAATATCCACGCGACCGCGTTCTCCAATGGCATCACGCAGACGCGCTCCGCGGCCGGGCAGTACAACGGTTTTTGCCAGCAAGGCGGACTCGAGGTCATCGATCGTGCGCGTTTTGCGCAGGATGGACCACGGGTCGCCGCCGAGGCCATCGAACTGACGCTGGCACCGCAGTGTCCGAGCGGCGAAATGGATGTGCTGCTGGCGGCCGATCAGATGATGCTGCAGATCCACGAATCGATCGGCCATCCGCTCGAGCTCGACCGCATCCTCGGCGACGAGCGCAATTTCGCCGGCACCAGCTTCGTCGCGCTCGACATGTTCGGCCATTACCGTTATGGCAGCGATCTGTTGAATGTCAGCCATGATCCGACCCGCGGCGAACAACTCGCCAGCTTCGGATTCGACGACGAGGGCATGCCCGCCACGCGCCAATTGCTGATTGAAAAAGGCATCCTGAAGCGCCCGCTCGGCGGCCAATTGTCGCAGGCGCGCGCGCGTGCAAAAGGCTTCGATCTGGGTGCGGTGGCAACCACTCGGGCCTGCAACTGGAACCGTGCCCCGATCGATCGCATGAGCAACCTGAACATCGAGCCCGGCGACTCGTCGCTGCAGCAGATGATCGACAGCATCGAAGTCGGCGTGCTGATGAAAACCAACCTCAGCTGGAGCATCGACGACTCGCGCAACAAGTTCCAGTTCGGCTGTGAATACGGCCAGATCATCAGGAACGGCAAACTCGCAGAAGTGGTTCGCAACCCTGGCTACCGAGGCATCAGTGCCACCTTCTGGCGCTCGCTCGCGATGGTCGGTGACGCCGGCACCTACGAAGTGATGGGTACGCCGTTCTGCGGCAAGGGCGAACCCTCGCAGGCGATTCGCGTCGGCCATGCAGCCCCCGCCTGCAAGTTTTCGAAGGTGGCGGTGTTCGGCGGTGAAGACTGATGGATCCCGAACTCATTACCAGTCCGTCATATTTCAGCGCCTTGGCAGATTCGGCATGTGTGCCGAGCAGCGCGCTGCAGCGGATCAGCCTGCTGCTGAAGGCTGAAGTCAGCCAGTTCATCCGCTTCAACCATGCGCAGGTTCGCCAGGCTACCGCGGTTCGGCAGGCGTATGCCACGCTGGCAGTCGTCGACGGCGGCCGGCGCATCGAAACCACGCTGAGCCTGAGCGGCAAGCTGGATGCCGATTGCGCCTTGTTGTGTGCTGAGCGCGACGCCATGATCGTCGCCCTGCCCCAGGTGCCGGTCGATTCCTTCTTGTTGCTGCCCGACACGGTGACCAACACCGATCGTCGCCAGAGCGGCCGGCTGCCGGCACCCGCTGATCTGATCGCGACGGTATGTGCGGCGGCCCGCGGTCTGGATCTGGTCGGCTTCTACGCCGCCGGTCCGATGGTGCGCGGCTTTGCCGACAACCGCGGCCAGCGCAACTGGCACGCGGTCGAGAGCTTCCACTTCGACTGGTGCGTCTACCAATCAGGCGACAAGGCGGTCAAGACCGCGTATGCCGGCACGGTGTGGGATGCGGACGAGTTTGCCGCCCGCCTGGCCGAATCGGCGCGCCGCCTGCCGTTGCTGGCGCGCGCACCTCGCGTGTTGCGCGCCGGCAACTACCGAGCATATTTCGCGCCACCCGCGGTCGGCGAGTTGCTTGGAATGGTTGCATGGAGCGGATTCGGCACCAAGCATCGCCGCACGGGCACGTCGAGTCTGATGCGCCTTGCCGACAGCACAACCAACACGCCAAGCCGCCTGCACCCCGACTTTCATCTGCGGGAGGCAACCGCCAGCGGGTTGTCGCCAGACTTTACCGACGAAGGCTTCGTCAAACCGGAGGGGATCACGCTGATCGAATCCGGCGCAGCCTGCGACAGCCTGATCTCGCCACGCTCGGCGCGCGAGTTCTCGCTCACGTCGAATGGCGCCAACGCCGGAGAAACCCCGGAGTCGATGAGCCTGGCCCCTGGCAAGCTCGACAGCGCCGACGCCTTGCGAGCGCTCGACACCGGCATGTTCGTCAGCGACCTCTGGTATCTGAACTACTCCGATCGCGCGGCGTGCCGCCTGACCGGCATGACCCGCTTTGCCTGTTTCTGGGTCGAGTCCGGCCAGCTGGTCGAACCGTTGCAGGTCATGCGTTTCGACGATTCTTTCTTGCGCATGTTCGGCAAGGGGCTGCTCGGCCTGACGAAACAGACCCAGTTGCTGCCCGACAACAGCACCTACGGCGAGCGGCAACTGGCCTCGGTGACGGCGCCCGGCGCCCTGGTCGAAGACTGGCAGCTGACGCTTTGAGTCCAACAAGGGCGAGCCCTGCCCGCTTGGAACGCCTTATGCATGCTGCACCTGCACATTTGTACTTGTTCAGGAGCCACGAACCATGTTGGACAGCACGAAGAACCAGTTTTCCCATGTCAAAGACGGCGATACGCCTTGGCGCAGCGACGGTCTGCGCGATTTTTTCCTCTATCGCGACCTGGGGATCGAGGCGGCCACCGGCGGCAAGGTAATCGCGCAGCTCGTCAAGGCCAATCAGGCACCCGAAAAGGGCACAGGCTGGCACCGTCATGGGGCCGACTTTCACATCGTCATGATGACCAAGGGGTGGGCCCGCTTCATGTACGAAGACAAGGAAACGCTGGTCGAGGCCGGCGACTGTGTTCATCAGCGCCCTGGTATCACCCACTTCCTGTTCGACTATTCACCCGACATGGAGTACATCGAGATTGTCAGCCCGGCCGATTTCACCAGTGTCGATGCGCAGGGTCCCTGCGAGGTGCCAGCGGCGTCCTCATGGAAGTGACAATCGCTCGAAGCCGGGATTGAGGTGACCGCGCGGCATCGCCGCGTCGCTCGCCCAGTCTTTGGTCCGAAGGCTCTCTCAAGGTTCATCGGAGGCCCGATCAGAAATCCATGTCGAGTTCTTCGATGTCTTCGGGTTCGAGCCGGGCTGCAGCCACCCACTCCTTCAACTCAGGCATCCCCATCACGGTCTTGCAGTACGCAGCACACACGGCTGGCAACGCCACGTC
>JBDTQC010000139.1:0-7720 GCA_039932405.1 Ideonella sp. | reverse complement strand
CGGGTGTCGCAGATGGAGGCCGAAGGCGTGAAATTTCGCACTGGGGTCGTGATCGGCAAGCTGCCTGATGGCAGCAAGGTCACCAACCTCGCCACGCAGCACATCAGCGCCGAGCAGTTGACGGCCGATTTCGATGCGGTGTTGCTGGCCGGTGGTTCCGAGCAGTCGCGCGACCTGCCGGTTGCGGGCCGCGATCTCGACGGCGTGCATTTCGCGATGGAATTCCTGCCCTTGCAGAACCGGGTCAATGCCGGTGACAAGCTCAAGGGGCAGATTCGCGCCGACGGCAAACACGTGATCGTCATCGGTGGTGGCGATACCGGCAGCGATTGCGTCGGAACCAGCAATCGGCATGGGGCTGCCAGCGTGACGCAGTTCGAACTGTTGCCGATGCCACCGGAAGAGGAAAACAAGCCACTGGTCTGGCCGTACTGGCCGATCAAGCTGCGCACCAGTTCCAGCCACGAAGAGGGCTGCGAGCGCGAGTTCGCCATCGCCACCAAGGAATTCGTTGCCGGTGACGGCAAGGAAAAGGGCCGCGTCAAATCGTTGAAGGCGGTGCGGGTGGAATGGCAAAACGGCAAGATGGTCGAGATAGCCGGCAGCGAGCAGACCTTGCCGGCGGATCTGGTCTTGCTGGCGATGGGGTTTGTCAACCCGGTGGCGAGCATCCTGGAGGGTTTCGGGGTCGACAAGGATGCGCGTGGCAACGCGCGCGCCGGCACCGACGAAGGCGATGGTTATCGCACCAATGTCGCGAAGGTATTTGTGGCTGGCGACATGCGGCGCGGCCAGTCGCTGGTCGTCTGGGCAATCCGCGAAGGGCGCCAGGCCGCACGGGCGATCGATCAGTCGTTGATGGGCGGCAGCGAATTGCCACGCTGAGCGGCGGGGTCGTGTGGCCGGCGTACCGCGACCCTCGCACGTCATCCGTGTTTTCCCCTATGATCGAGGGTTTGCAGCGAGCTTCGCTCATTCACTTCTCGATGACCATTGAATCTCCGCGCTCTGCCACTGTGATCGATCAGCAAGCGGCGCCACCATTGGTGGAGTTGCGTGCCGTGACCTGTGGCTATGGCGAGAAGGTGATTCTTCGAGATGTCAACCTGAAGATCGAGCGCGGTCAGGTTACCGGACTGATGGGCACTTCCGGGGGTGGCAAGACCACGATCCTGCGCCTGATCAGCGGCCAGTTGGCGCCATGGCAGGGCCAGGTGTTGTTCGACGGTGTCGATCTCGCGACGCTCGATCGGGAAGGCCTGTACGCAGTGCGGCGCCGCATGGGCATGCTGTTCCAGTTCGGCGCATTGTTCACCGATCTGTCGGTTTTCGAAAATGTCGCATTTCCGCTGCGCGAACATACGAAGCTGAACGCCGCGATGGTTCGCGATCTGGTGCTGATGAAGCTCAACGCCGTCGGCCTGCGGGGCGCCCGTGATCTGATGCCCAGCGAAATATCAGGCGGCATGGCGCGCCGTGTTGCGCTGGCACGGGCAATTGCGCTCGATCCCGATCTGATCATGTACGACGAGCCATTTGCCGGGCTCGATCCCATATCGCTCGGCATGGCTGCACGGCTGATCCGCGAGCTCAACAGTGTGCTGGACGTCACCAGCATCGTGGTTTCGCACGATGTCGAAGAGACCTTTGCGATCGCCCATCGTGTGGTGTTCATCGCCAATGGCGGGCTGGTTGCGGAAGGAACCCCGCAGCAGATGCGCGAAAGCGAAGATCCGCTGGTGCACCAGTTCTTCAATGCGGAACCCGACGGACCGGTGCATTTTCATTACCCGGCTGCCGATACCGCGCAGGACTATGGCGTACAGGGGGCGAAATCCTGATGTTGTCCTGGCTCAAGCCTGCCAATGTCGGCTTCTCGATTCGAAGCAAGATGGCCGATTGGGGCTCGGCGGTGCGGCTTTTCGGTCGCCTGCTGTTGCTCAGTGCGGCCACGCTTCGACGCTTTCGTCTGGTTGTCGACCAACTGTTCTTCGTCGGCAATCGATCGTTGTCGATCATTGCGGTATCCGGACTTTTCGTCGGCTTCGTGCTTGCGCTGCAAGGCTACTACACACTGCAGCGTTATGGGTCGGCCGAAGCGGTTGGTCTGCTGGTGGCCCTGAGCCTGACGCGCGAACTCGGCCCCGTGGTGACCGCCTTGTTGTTCGCCGGGCGCGCTGGAACCTCGTTGACCGCCGAGATCGGTCTGATGAAGGCCGGCGAGCAACTGGCAGCCATGGAGATGATGGCGGTCGACCCGGTATTGCGGGTGCTGGGCCCTCGGTTCTGGGCCGGTATCGTTGCAATGCCCTTGCTCGCTGCTGTTTTCAGCGCCGTCGGGATCCTCGGTGGCTGGGCGGTTGCGGTTCCTCTGCTCGGCATCGATGCCGGGTCGTTCTGGTCGCAGATGCAGGGCGGCGTCGATGTCTGGGCCGATATCGGCAACGGCGTGATCAAGAGCTTCGTTTTCGGCGTGACTGTCACATTCGTCGCGTTGTTGCAAGGTTACGCCTGCAAGCCAACCCCGGAAGGTGTGTCACAGGCCACGACGCGTACGGTCGTGATGGCGTCGCTGGCCGTGCTTGCGCTCGATTTCGTGCTGACAGCGATGATGTTCTCGATTTGAAGGAGTGGCGATGCAACAATCGCGTCATGATGTGTGGGTTGGCCTGTTCGCGATGATCGGCGCGGCCGCTTTGCTTTTTCTGGCGCTCAAGTCCGGCAATTTGTTGAACCTGAGTTTCGCCGAAACCTACCCGGTGACGGCGCGCTTCGACAACATCGGCGGGCTGAAGGTCAATGCGGCGGTCAAGAGTGCTGGTGTGGTGGTCGGTCGGGTGGACTCGATCGGGTTCGACGACAAGACATTCCAGGCCAGCGTACACCTGAATCTGCAAAAGCAGTTCGCCTTTCCGAAGGACACCGCCGCCAAGATTCTGACTTCGGGCTTGCTGGGCGAGCAATATATCGGGCTGGAAGTCGGTGCCGATACCAAGAGCCTGGTCGCCGGCGATGTGATCACGCAGACGCAGTCCGCGGTTGTGCTGGAAAATCTGATCAGTCAATTCCTGTTCAACAAGGCGGCTGATGCCGGCAGCAGCAATGCACCTGCCAATTCGAGTGCAGAGGGAGCGAAATGAACAATGACCCGAGACCATCGGGCGGCGCAACGCCGGGCCTTCGAATGACTTCGCCGCGGCGAGTGGCAACAACGATGTTGCTGTTCGCCGCTTGCGTGCTGGCCGGTTGTGCGACCACTGGCAAGTCGCCGGGACAGCGTCAGGATCCATGGGAGAACTGGAATCGCAAGGTCTTTTCCTTCAACGAAAGCCTTGACGAGAATGTGCTGAAGCCGGTTGCCACCGCGTACAGCAATGTCGTGCCGCGAAGGCTCCGCGATGGTGTCGATAATTTCTTCGGCAACGCGGCTGATGCGTGGTCGGCCGTCAACAGCTTTTTGCAATTCAAATTCGGCGAAGGCTTTCATGGCGTGATGCGAGTCGGCACCAACACCGTGTTCGGTCTTGGCGGCCTGCTCGATCCAGCTGCTGAGATGGGCCTGGACCGCAGTCCGCAGGACTTCGGCAAGACCCTGGCCCACTACGGCATTGGTTCGGGGCCGTATATCGTGTGGCCGCTGTATGGCCCTTCGACGGTTCGCGATTCGATCGCCCTGCCACTCGATCGCAGCGCTTCGCCGGCCGTCGTCATCAATGATGGCGCAGCGGTGACCGGCCTCACTGCCCTGCAAATCATCAATACTCGTGCCAACTTTCTCGCCGCGGGCCGTGTCCTCGACGACATCGTGCTCGACAAATACACCTTTGTCCGAGACGCTTATCTGCAACGCCGCGGCCTGCGTCTGATGGGCGAAGATGCCTATCCGGAAGACGATGGTTATGTCGACGAACCGCCACCCAAGTAAACCTGGGTTGCTGCAAGTTCATGAAGATGCGTGGTTGTGCCAGAGTGTGACGGCGATGAACCTTTGGCGTCGATGCACGCTCCAACGCCGGTATGTTCCGTGCAGGGGGATTCCCGCCTGCCGCCGAAACAAGGAAAAGTAATGATTCTCAGAAAACTGTTCGCCTTCGCGTCGGTCCTGTGTCTGGCTGTTGCAGCACACGCCGCCACTGATACGCCCGAAGCCTTGATCAAGCGCGTGTCCACCGATGTGCTTCAAGCGGTGAAGTCCGATCAATCGATCAAGACCGGGGATGTCAACAAGGTCATGGCGCTGGTCGACACGACCGTGATGCCACACGTCGATTTCAGGCGCATGACGGCCTCGGCCGTCGGTCGCTACTGGCGCCAAGCCACCCCAGACCAGCAGAAACGCCTGCAGGATGAGTTCAAGGTTTTGCTGGTTCGAACCTATTCGGGCGCTTTGGCGCAGGTCAAGGATCAGACCGTCGAATTGAAGCCGACCCGTTACAAGCCAGAAGACACCGATGTCACCGTTCGCACCGAGGTGGTGGGTGGTGGCGATCCGATTCAGCTTGATTACCGCCTTGGAAAGACCGATGGCGGATGGAAAATCTATGACGTCAACGTGCTCGGCGTCTGGCTGGTCGAGAACTACCGCAACAGTTTTGCGCAGGAAATCGGCAATAACGGCGTCGATGGCTTGATTGCCAAGCTGGCCGAACGCAACAAGGCTGCCGCAGCCAAGTCTTGAACCAATGCGGGTGCCGATGCCGGCGCTTGCTCACCTGAAACGCAGTGACCATCGACTCCCTGCCTGCACGGCTCACTCACCGCGAAGCGCCCGACGTTGCTCGCTCCCTCGCTGCCGCGCTGGATGCGGTGCCTAATGCCGAACCCAGACCGGCCGGATCTGGCTGGCCGATCGACGCGTCGCAATTGAAGCATTTCGACTCGTCGGCGTTGGCCGTGTTGCTGGAGTGCCGGCGCGTTGCAGATGCCAAGGGGCTCAAGGTTCAAGTCACCAACGCACCGGCCAAACTCGCCCGACTGGCCAGCCTGTACGGGCTCGAAGACCTGCTGGTGCTCGACGGTGTTGCGGGGCGTGCCGATCAGGCCTGAGCGCTGTACAGCTTGCGGCTCAGGTTCTGCTTGATTTCCTGCATGGCCACGCGCCGATCGCTCGGCAGCCGCAAGGCAACCGCGGTGGTGAGGATATCGATGACCATCAGGTGCAGTTGACGAGACACCATCGGGCTGTAGCGTTCGTGATCTTCGGGATGGTCGACGGCAAGCAGGATCTGCGAATCATCTGACGGCTTGACCGTCTGCGCGAGTGGTGACGAGCCTGCGGTGATCATGATGATGGTGGCGCCCTTGTCACGCGCGATCTCGGCCACCTCGAGCAAGCCCCGGCTGCGCCCAGAGTTGCTGATGAATACTGCGCAATCGCCGGGTTGCAACATCGTTGCACTCATTACCTGCACATGGCTGTCAGTGACCGCCTGCGCATGCACCCCGAGCCTGAAAAATTTGTGCTGCGCATCCTGGGCCACGATGCCTGAATTGCCAACCCCGTAAAAATCGATGCGGTGGCCGGATCGCACGGCATTCGTCAGAGCGGCGGCAGCGCGCTCGAAGGCCGAAGCAGATGCCTGCTCTCGGTATTTCAAAAGCGCCGCAATCGTGTTGTCGATCAATTTGACCTGGATGTCGCGCGGCTGATCGCCTTCGTCGACCGAGCGGTGAACGAATGGCACACCTTCGTTGACGATCCCGGCAAGCTTGCGCTTGAAGTCGGCCAGCCCGTCATAACCGACACTGCGACAAAAGCGCACGACGGTGGGCTTGCTCACGCCGGCACGTTCGGCCAACAAGCCTACCGGTGATTCGACAAATGCAGCCGGGTCGCCGAGTAGTAGATTCGCGACACGCAATTCGGCCGGCGCGAGTGCGAGCCGAGACGCCGCGATCCGGGTCAGCATCGACACGATGGACGCACCGGTATCAGCTTGCGCAAAGTGAGGTTGCAGGCGCCGCCAGAAAAATGCAGGTCGAAAGACATGACAACAGCAGCCAGAACCGCAAAAATGGCGATATGTAATTTAGTTACAGTCAATCATGCCCAACTCTGACCGTCCGGTCAACTCGTGGTCGAGGACCGGGTTAAATTCTTGGAAAGTTGCCCATGAATCAGCTTGAACAACTGAAGCAGTTCACCACCGTTGTTGCCGACACGGGTGATTTCAAGCAGCTGGCGGCGTTTGCACCCAGCGATGCCACGACCAATCCTTCGCTGATCGTGAAGGCGGTGCGGATGCCCGAATATGCGCCGCTGCTGCAATCCAGCGTCGCGGCACTGGCCGATCAACCAACCGATGAAATCGCTGCGCACGTGCTGGTGCGCTTTGGTTGCGAGATCCTGGCCTTGATACCGGGCCGGGTATCGACCGAAGTCGATGCCCGGCTGTCGTTCGATGCGGCGGCGACCGTCGCACGCGCGCACCGGCTTATCGGACTCTACGAACAAGCCGGTATCGGGAATGAGCGAGTGCTGATCAAGATCGCGGCGACTTGGGAGGGCATACAGGCTGCTCGGATGCTGGAGCACGAAGGCATCCACTGCAACCTGACCCTGCTGTTTTCGCTGACCCAGGCGGTTGCCTGCGGTGAAGCCGGGGTCACGCTGATCTCGCCGTTCGTCGGCCGCATCTACGATTGGCACAAGCAGGCGGCCGGCCCGGACTGGGACGAAACAGCCCATCGCGCAAGCGCCGATCCGGGCGTTGCCTCGGTGACGCAGATCTTCCAGTACTTCAAGAAATTCGACATCGATACCGAAATCATGGGCGCCAGTTTTCGCAACATCGGACAGATTCGAGCACTGGCCGGCTGCGATCTGTTGACCATCAGCCCTGACTTGCTGGCGCAGTTGCAGGCCAGTGAAGAACCATTGGCAAAAGCCCTCGACGTCGAGCGGGCCAGGCAAGCGGATATTCACGCGCTGGTCAACAACGAAGCCAGCTTCCGGTATGCAATGAACGCCGATGCGATGGCGAGCGACAAGCTGGCCGAAGGCATTCGCACATTCGCCGCCGATTCCGTCCAACTGGATCAGATGATCGAGGCAGCTCGCCTTTCGGTTATTGCCGCTTCGCGCGGAGAACCGTCTTGAGCGCGCCCCGTTGTGATCGAACGCCTGCCTGGGCTGCTCTGCGAGGGCATTTCGAGGCGCATGGGCGCGACCTCGATCTGCGCGAGGCGTTTGCCCGCGAGCCCGGTCGTTTCGACAGGATGGGAATCGCAGCGCCAGAAATATTCGTTGATCTGTCGAAGAACCTGATCGACCTGGCAACGCTCAAATTCCTGCTGCAACTGGCTGCCGAATGCCGGCTTGCCGAACGGCGCGATGCCATGCTGAGCGGGCAGCCGATCAATGCGACCGAAGGCCGCGCGGTGCAACACACCGCGTTGCGTGCACCTGCCGGCAGCGGACCTTTCAGTCGCGAGGTCCAGCAGGTTCTCGATGCCATGCTGGCGTTTGCCGAAACGGTGCGCGATACCGCCAGCAGCGGGATCCGGCATGTCGTCAACATCGGCATCGGCGGCAGTGATCTCGGGCCGCAGATGGTGGTGCCCGCCCTCGAGGCCTTTGTGCATCCAGGCCTGCAGCTGCACTTCGTGTCGAATGTCGACGGGCATGCCATCACGTCGGTGCTGCGCCGCCTGAAGCCGCAGGAAACGCTGTTCATCATCGCCAGCAAGACCTTCACGACGCAGGAGACGATGGCCAACG
>JBDTQC010000138.1:0-7756 GCA_039932405.1 Ideonella sp. | reverse complement strand
GCGGCGGTGATCCTGTTGCACAACCACCCTTCAGGCGTGGCCGAGCCATCGCGCGCCGACGAATACCTGACGCAGACCCTGAAATCAGCGCTGGCGATGGTCGACGTGCGCGTGCTCGATCACCTGGTGGTATCGCACAGCCAGGTGGTGTCGTTTGCCGAGCGGGGCCTGTTGTGAGCCGGCCGCTGCACCCGGCGCGCCGCAAAAGTCTCTCCAGACCTGACCCGGTCGAGGAACTGGAGCGTTTCAAGCAGGCCTTGGCGCAGGCTCGGCAACTTCGTTTGGAGCGCGAAGCCGAGCAGCGCGCGCTGGCTGCACAGCTCGAAAATGAACGCATGCTTTTCAGCCGCAGCGTGGGCATCGTGCAACCGCTGCGTCGCCTGCCCACAGCGCCCTTGCCCCGCGAGCCGGCGCAGGCCATCCCGCGCCAACGCGAGCTCGACGAGGCGGCGGTGTTGCACGAAGCGATCTCGGACGAGTTCGATGTCGAGACATTGCTCGAGACCGACGACACGCTGTCTTACCGACGCAGCGATATCGGCGTCGCGGTGTTGCGCAAGCTGCGCCGCGGTGTCTGGACGATCCAGGCCGAACTCGACCTGCACGGCCTGCGCCGTGACGAGGCACGCGAAGCGCTGGCCGCCTTCATGCGACGCGCGGTTCGCGAGCGCTTGCGCTGCGTACGCGTCGTCCACGGCAAAGGCAATGGCTCACCCGGCCGTGAACCGGTGCTGAAGGCGAAGGTCAAGAGCTGGCTGGTGCAACGCCAGGAAGTGATCGCATTCGTTCAAGCCCGCCCGACCGATGGCGGCCATGGCGCACTGGTGGTGCTGCTGAGCCCGACCCAGAACCGTTCGCAAGGCAGCGCTTCGCTCGAACTGGAGTAACGGATCACGGCAAACTCTGGCAGAAGCTGACCCGCAGCGTGCCCGCGCGCGGGCCAGTCCAACGGTAGCCGCGCCGGTGCACCGCAGCCCATGGTGGCCCTGGTGGCCCTGGCGGTCAGTTCTTCTTCAGACCGTCCGCCGCATCCAGCATGTTTGCGGATTGCGAGCCGAACATCCGCGATTCATCGGCATTCGACGCTTCGGAAGTGGCCATCTGTTGCAGTGCGGGCAGCAGCAAGCGCGCGCGCTGCGGAAGCTTCATTGCGCCGTGTGCCATCGCCTCACGCAGGGTTTGCGACAGGCTGTCCACCGAATAGGGCTTGGGCAGCAGGGTGAAACCATGCTCGCTCTCGCGCGCGAGCACATCGCTGTAGCCGCTCGACAACACGACCGGAAGTGTCGGGTGGCGTCGGCGGATCTCCTGCGCGAGATCGATGCCATTCATGCCCGCCATCACGACGTCGGAGAAAACGACGGCAAATGCCTGTGCATCCTTGGCGAGTTCGTGCAGTGCCTCGTCGGCGTTGCGGGTGACAACGCAGCGATAGCCGAGCGCATCCAGAGTGACCTCGACCGCCGACGCCACATCCACGTTGTCTTCCACCACCAGCACACAGGCATCCCGCCCTTCGACGGACAAGCGCGGTGCTGCCTGCTCGACCGCGGCCTGCTCACTGACCGCCTGTGGCAAATACAAGGTGAACGTGGTCCCGGAACCCGGCACACTTTCAACCTGGATCTCGCCGCCAGACTGCTTCGCGAAACCAAAGACCTGCGACAGGCCGAGCCCGGTCCCGAGGCCGACCGGCTTGGTCGTGAAAAACGGTTCGAAGATCCGATCGACGAGCCCGGGCTCGATGCCGGTACCTGTATCGCTCAGCGACACTGCAACAAACGCGCCCTGCACCGCCGGGTGCGCGCGCATCGCCGGAATTTCAGCCGCTCGTGCCACCTTGATGATGACCCGGCCGGCGCCGTCCATCGCATCGCGTGCATTGACTGCCATGTTCACGATGGCCGTGTCGAACTGGTTCGAATCGGCATGCACTACGCAGGGTCGATCTTCGGCGCGCAGCTCCACCACGATGCGCGAGCCGACCAGCGTGCCGATCATGTCGCTGATGGACCGTACATTGCGCGCCGCATCGAAAGCGATCGGTTCCAGCGCCTGCCGCCTCGCGAACGCGAGCAGCTGCCCGGTAAGCCTGACGCCGCGGCTCACCGCGTTGGCGATGGATTCGATGAAGCGCGGCCTCCGATCGTCGTCCGGTGGCACCCGCTTGAGCAGTTCGATCGAGGTCTGAATGACCGACAGCAGGTTGTTGAAATCGTGCGCGACGCCGCCGGTGAGTTGCCCCACGGCGTCCATCTTCTGCGATTGGCGCAGCGCTTCTTCGGCGAGGCGTTCGCGGGTCACGTCGCGTCCCACCGCGTGGATATGCTGGCCCACAGGCACTGCTGTCCAGCTCAGGCGTCGATACTTGCCATCGCTGGTGCGGTATCGGTTCTCGAACGACATCGTCGTCGCGCCGTGGGCAAGGCGCTTCATCTCATCGCGCGTGGTCGTCAGATCCTCCGGGTGAATGAAGTCTTCGATCGGGCGCGCGAGCATTTCCCCGGGTGTCCAGCCGAGCAGGCGGGTGGCCGATGGATTGATGGCGGAGACGATGCCGTTCAAGTCGCACACCAGCATCAACTCCTGAGAGAGCGCCCAGATACGCTCGAGGCCGCGCGTGCTTTCGACCTCGGCGCGTTTGCGCTCGTTGATGTCGGTGTTGGTGCCGACCCAGCGGGTGATCGAGCCCGCGGCGTCGCGCAGCGGAATCGCCCGAGCCAGATGCCAGCGGTACTCGCCGTCATGGCGCCGGAGTCGGAACTCGACTTCATAGTCCCGGCCTGATCCGAGCGCGGCCACCCATTGGCCCGCCGCCGCTTCGACATCCTCGGGATGCACCAGTGACACCCAGGCATTGCCGTCGAGCGCACCGGGCGCTGCACCGCTGTATTCGTAGACACGATCATTGAACCAGTCGAGCTCGCCGTTCGGAGGAGCGGTCCAGACGTGATTGGGTAGCGCCTGGGCGAACGTGCGGAACTGCGCCGCACTCTGCGCGAGCGCCATCTGGGCGGCCTTGCGTTCGGTCACGTCGAGCACGACACCCACCATTGTCGCGGCATGACCGGTGGAATCACGGTCGTAGGTCGCCTTGCGTTCGATCCAGCGCAATGCACCGTCGTTTGCCCGGCGGATGCGGTATTCGACGTCGAGTGGCGCGGCCTGGCTGGTGCGGGTCGAAGCACGCGACCCGACGTCCCTGTCTTCCGGCTCGATCAGCGCCTCGCAGACCGAGGCATCGATGCCATCACAGCCATCCAGACCGAAGATCCGGCAGAACTCCTGTGTGGCAAAGAGCCGGTTCGACGTGAGATCGACCGTGAAGGTACCCACTCCGCCAGCTTCCTGAGCGCGCTGAAGCCGCGCCTCGGACTCGCGAAGTGCCTGCTGGGCTGCGTGCTCGCTGGTCCGGTCGCGCAAGACCTTGACGAATCCGCAGGCCTCACCTTGCTGGTCCAGGATCGGCGTCATCTCGCCGTTCGCCCAGAAGCGCTCTCCCGACTTGCGAATGTGCCAGCGCTCGTCGTTGCCGGCGCCAGTGCTGAGCGCCGCCTTCATCTCGGCTTGCATGCGCCCCGCCGCCCGGTCTTCCAGGGTGAAGATGCATGAGGCATCGCGTCCCAGCATGTCGGCCTCGACCCACCCGAGGCAACGGTGTGCACCCTCATTCCAACGGGTCACCTTGCCGTCGAGGTCCATCGCAATGATGGCGTAGTCGATCGCGCTGTCGAGGATCTGGCGGTTGCGAACCTCTTCGACCCGGACCGCCTGCTCGGCCCAGACCCGGTTCGAGACATCCGCACCCTGCACAAAGATGCCGCGCACCTCGCCCGCCGGGGACTTCACCGGCTGGTAGACGAAGTCGACGTAGCGTTCTTCACTGATCCCGCCAGGCAGGCGTTGCAACTTGACTGGCACCGCCTGGCCGACGTGCGCGTTGCCAGATTGGAAAACCTGATCCAGAAGGTCGTCGAAACCCTGACCCCGAAGCTCCGGCAGGGCGTCGCGCAACGTCAAGCCAATCACGTCACGGTGTCCGATGAGCTGCATGTAGGCCGGGTTGACCATGTCGAAAACATGGGTCGGCCCGTCGAGCATCGCCATGAAGCCGGGCGACTGGACGAACATCTGCTGCAGCCGCTCTTTCTCGGCCTTCAGCCAGGCCTCGGCGCGAACCTTGCCGGTAGTCTCGACGACCAGCGCGAGCACCCCTGCCGGCTCGTCGCCCGCGTCGATCACCGGAAAATAGTCCAACGTAAACCAGGCCGATTCGCTGCGACCGTCACGCGCGAGCACGAGTTCCTGATCAACGTAGGTCAGCGATCCCCCTGCCAGCACGGTGCGAATCACGTTGTGATTGAACGCGGCGATTTCAGGCCAGCTTTCACGCACCGGCGCGCCCAGGCAGGCCGGATGACGGCTCCCGGCGATCGCGGCATATCGATCGTTGTAGATCATGGTGCCGTCTTCACCCCAGAGCAGGGTCATCGCGGCGGGCGAGCGCAGCACGATCGCCACCGCGGTTCGCAGGCTTTGCGACCAGACCGCGATCGGGCCGAGCGGAGTGGCATTCCAGTCGAACGCGGCGATCAGCTCACCGGTCTTGCCACCACTGGCAAGGAAGCGCAGGCTGTCTTTCGGGGAAGGTCCAACATCGACCATCGCTACTTGCTCCAAGGGCATCACGGAATGAAAGTCGCCGAGATTATCGGTCGAGCGCCGAAGCCTGATGGCGAGCGAGTGATTGCCGGCCGCCAACCCGCAGGTGGCGATGTTCAGCAGGCCCGGTCAACCAGATTGACCGGGCGTGCGACACGGCACAGCCCGTGGCGCGATCGGCTTTTCGCTGCGCATCGCGCGTGCCGCCAAGGCAGCGGCGCTCAACCCATCTTTTCGGCGATCAGCTGCACCGCACGGGCACTCGGGCAGCCTGGCATCATCTGCAGCAGCAATTGCCGCTTCTGGATCGCTTCGCGCACGTTGGAATCGAGCGGCACCTCGCCGAGCAGTTCGAGCTTGACGCTTTCGGCGGCACCATCGACCTCTGTCTGAAGCATCGGCGTCACGTAGCGGTCCACCACCTGCTGCAACTGGCCCCGGATGATTCGTCCTTCGCCCGGTCGGGTGACCTGGTTGACGACCAGCTTGATCAAACGGCGTCGCTGTTGAGCAGCCAGCACCTTGATCGTTGCGTAGGCGTCAGTCAGAGACGTGGGCTCGGGTGTCGCGACGATGATGACCTCGTCGGCCAGCGAAGCCGTATACAACACGACGTCCGAGATGCCGGCGCCGGTATCGAGCAGAATTCGGTCGTAGCGCGGCGACACGGTGCGCAAGACCTCGAGCAACTTGTCCCGCACCTCTGCGGTCAGGCGGGAATATTCAACCAGCCCGGAGCCGGCGAGCAGGGCATCGAAACCCCCCGGCGTCGGCAGCAAGGCTTCTTCGAGCGAGCACTTGCCGGTGAAGACGTCGTGCAGGGTCACTTTCGGAAACAGGTTCAGTACGACATCGAGATTGGCCATGCCGAGATCGGCATCGAGCACCAGCACCCGCTCGCCCCGACGCGCCAATGCGGCGGCCAGGTTGGCCGACATGAAGGTCTTGCCGACACCACCCTTGCCGCTGGTGACGGCCGAGATCTTGGCTCGGCCAACGCCCGCGCTGGCACTTTCCGGGCGACTCGATTTGATGGCGGAACTCATTCAATATCCTGAAACTGGGAAACGGCAAACAACAGACTCTTCTCCTCCGCACTGACCTGCATCACCGCCGCCTGCTCGAGGCAGGTTCGGTCGCGGCCCTCGGCCTTGGCTCGATAGAGTTGCTGATCGGCGCGCTCTATCCACAACAAAGCCGACGAACGAACCCATTGCGGCGCGAAGGCGCCACCCAGGCTGATCGTTACCTGAACGTCAACACCCGGCGCCACCGCAACCGAGTTCGTCTTGACCTTGCTGCGGATCCGCTCCGCGACAGCGAACCCGAATGCCGGCGGGCAATTGGGCAGGATCACCGCAAATTCTTCGCCGCCGAGGCGGGCCACGGTATCCATCGGACGGATGCAATCCTGCAGCGCCTGCGCAACCGATTTGATGACCATGTCACCGGCGTTGTGCCCGTGCTCATCGTTGACCCGCTTGAAATGATCGATATCGCCCAGCAGCAACAAGGCCGGCTCACCTGCTCGCGCCACCCGATCGACCTCGCGCGAGAGCGCCAGTTCGAACTGGCGCCGGTTCGACAGGCCGGTCAGCGCATCGCGGCTGGACAGCTGGCACAGCCCGTCGATGACCGCCTGCATCCAATTGATCGAACCCACCTCCAGGTGTTGTGGCAATTCGTGACCCGACTGAATCAACAGCTGGAGCGCAGACTGCAAGTCGAGCCCCTCATGCGGCTGCTCGTACCCGGGTCCTACGGATGGTTCCGTCAGCGCAGCGGCGGTCAACGATGAATAGGTGATCATCTTGTGTGAATTGCAGGCTCAGGCCAGTCTTGGCGGCAGTCTAGCAGCGGTTCCCGGCTACTCAGGATCGGAAAAGACGGTCCTCCATGGCCCATCTCGGAGTCTCGAGCAGGGTCCGACGAGTCCGACGCACCCTTTACCGGGAGGGCAGGAAAAGCGTCTGCAGATCGGTCAGCCAGTCGAATCCGCGATCGGTCGGCCATGCGCGCTCGAAGTTGCGGGCCAGCAGCCCGCGCTGCTCCCCTTCGTCGAGCGCGGCGCTCACCGCGCTGAGCGGCAGCCCGGTGCGAGCAGTGAAATCGGCGAGCGCAAAGCCATCTTTCAGGCGCAGCGCATTCAGCATGTATTCGAACGGCAACTCGCTGCGTGCGACTTCTTCTTCCTGGGCGACAGCGGCTCCCGCCAACGCCGCGTCCATATACGCGATCGGATCACGAAACCGAACCTGGCGGATCACCCGGTGCGCAAAACTGAGCTTGCCATGCGCGCCGGCACCGATGCCGAGGTAGTCGCCGAACTGCCAGTAGTTGAGGTTGTGCGCGCAGCGATGTCCGACCCGCGCAAATGCCGACACCTCGTAGCGCTCGAGCCCCGCACTGGCGGTGCGTGCAGCAATCAGGTCGAGCATGTCGAAGGCCAGATCGTCATCGGGCAGCGCCTGTGCGCCCGACGGCGGATGTTTGGCGAACAGCGTGTTGGGCTCTAGGGTCAGGTGATAGATCGACAGGTGCGGCGGCTCGAAAGCCAGCGCCTGTTCGAGGTCGGCCGAACATTCAGCCAGCGTCTGTCCGGGCAAGGCATACATCAGATCGAGGTTGAAGGTATCGAAACAGGCCGCTGCCTCCTCGACCGCCGCGCGCGCCTGCGCTGCATCGTGGACACGGCCGAGCGCGCGCAACTTGCCGTCTTCGAAACTCTGCACGCCGATCGACAGGCGGTTGACCCCGGCGGCACGAAAATCGCGGAAGCGATCACGCTCGAAGGTGCCGGGATTAGCCTCCAGGGTGATCTCGCAATCGGGCTCGAGGTTCAGCCGGGCACGAATATCCCCAAGCAGCTGGTCGATCGCCGACGGCTCGAACAGGCTGGGTGTACCGCCACCAATGAAGATGCTGTGCACTCGACGGCCCCAGATCAGCGGCAACGAAGCTTCCAGATCGGCCCGCAACGCATCCAGGTAGCGCTGCTGCGGCAAGGCTTTCTGCCCGCCGCTGCGCGGCCCCCACTCGTGCGAATTGAAATCGCAATACGGACACTTCTTCAGGCACCAGGGCAGGTGCACAT
>JBDTQC010000137.1:0-7797 GCA_039932405.1 Ideonella sp. | reverse complement strand
AACCCGTCCGTTGCCCGAACCGTTTTTCGTGATCGCAACGCAGAATCCGAGCGATCAGCTCGGCACCTATCCACTGCCCGAGAGCCAGCTCGATCGCTTTTTGATGTGCATCACCCTCGGCTACCCCGATCACGCCAGCGAGCGGGCCCTGCTGGCCGGCTCTGATCGCCGCGCAGCGATCCAGCAGCTGCAGCCGGTGATGCAGCCAGGCGAACTGGTTGCGGTGCAGCGCAGCGTCCTCGAGGTGCATGCCTCCGAAGCCTTGCTCGACTACCTTCAGGCCCTGATCGCCGCGACCCGATCGGGCCGCTGGTTCGTCGAAGGCCTCAGTCCGCGCGCCGGACTAGCGGTGCTGCGCGCGGCGCGCGCCCGCGCGCTGCTCGATCGCCGCGGCCACATCGCGCCGGACGATATCCAGGCGATCCTGCCGCAATGCATCGCGCACCGTCTGATTCCCGTGGCAGGAGCTGGCCGCGGCCGCATCGAGCAGGTGCGCGCGATGATCGAAGCCGTGCCGGTTCCATGATCGGCAGCGGCAATTGCGGCCCTGAGCAATGAAGCGGATGGCGTTGGCCCGGCCATTCGACGGCATCTCACTGCAAATTCGCCAGCGGCTGCGGCGCTGGTGGCAGTTGCGAGCGGCCCCTAGCGACATCCATGTGATGACGCAGCGCAATGTCTACATCCTGCCGACCCGCGCCGGGCTGATGTTTGCGCTTACCGTGCTGACCTTGCTGCTGGCTTCGATCAACTACCAGTTGAATCTGGGCTATCTGTTGACCTTCCTGCTGGCCGGCAGCGGTGTGGTATCGATGCACTGGACCCACAACACGCTGCGCGGCCTGCGCTTGCATCTGAAACCGGTCGCGGCAATTCATGCCGGCGGCCAGGCCCTTATCGACGTGGTTCTGACCGCGCCGGCAACCGATCGGCAGCCGCGCTACGGCATTGGCCTGGCGGTCAGTTCGGCCACCGAAGATCACCTCAGCTGGGTCGACGTTCCGGCCGGCGGCCAGGTGACGACGCAGCTCTCATCGACGATCGGCGCGCGCGGTCTGCAGCCCTTGCCTCGCCTCACCATCCAGACGCGGTTCCCGCTCGGGCTGTTTCGCGCGTGGACCATTTGGCGGCCAGCCACATCGGTACTGGCATACCCGCGCCCCGAAGTCGATCCACCCGGGCTGCCGAGCGCGTCTGGCGGCGGCGGCGCAGTGCATTCGCGCAGTGCCGGAGATGGGGAAAACGACGGCATCCGGACTTATCGACGCGGCGATCCGATCAAGACCATCGTCTGGCGCAAGGCCGCCAAGATGCTCGATGCCGGCGGCGAGTTGTTGAGCCGCGAAACCACCGCCACCGGCGTGCAGACAATCTGGCTCGACTGGCATGCCTGCGCCCCGCTGCCTGCTGAAGACCGGCTTTGCCGGCTGACCGCCTGGGTGCTCGAGGCCGACCGCCTCGGTCTGCGCTACGGCCTTCGCCTGCCATCCGGCAGCCTGGGGCCAGATCACGGCGAGCAGCACCGACGCGCCTGCCTGGTCGCGCTGGCAGTGTGGGAGTGAATGCCTTGACTCCGATAACAGACGCCGGCATTGCCGCGGGTGCTGATCGCGCCGCGCGTTGGCGCTGGCTGGCGCGGCTGCCGCGCGAGAGCCGCGACACGCTGTTTCTGTTGGCGGTGATTGCCTGGACGATCTCGCCCCACACCGCGCATCTGCCGCCCTGGTGCATCGCACTCACGGCGCTGGTGCTGCTGTGGCGCTGTCGGCTGGCGATCACGCTGGCACCCTTGCCCGGCCGCTGGTGGCTGCTCGGCCTGCTGGCGCTGGCAGCAGGCGCCACCTTCATGACCTACCAGAGCCTGCTCGGCAAGGAACCGGGCGTGACATTGGCGGTGGTGCTGATGGCGCTGAAGACGCTGGAACTGCGTGCGCGGCGCGATGCATTCGTGGTTTTTTTCCTTGGCTTCTTTCTGGTACTGACCCATTTCCTCTATTCGCAATCGCTGCTGGTGGCGCTCGCGATGGTGGTCTCCGTCTGGGGCCTGCTGACGGCCCTGGTGCTGGCGCACATGCCGGTCGGTCAGCCGGCCCTGCGCCAAGCCGCCGCTTTGGCCGCACGCACCGCGTTCTGGGGTGCACCGATCATGGCGCTGTTGTTCGTTTTGTTTCCGCGGGTCGGTCCGCTCTGGGGCGTGCCCCAGGACGGGCTGAGCAAAACCGGCCTGTCGAACCGCATGACGATGGGCTCGATCGCCGAACTGGCCCAGGACGACAGCATCGCGATGCGGCTGCGCTTTCTTGGCCCCGGCGGTGCGCCACCACCGGCGCAATCCCAATATTTTCGCGGCCCGGTATTCGGCCATTTCGACGGACGAGAGTGGCGACCGATCGGCCCGCAGCAGCCATCGAACTTTCCACCAGCCATGCGGCCGCGCGCCGAGCTGGCCGTGACAGGGCCGGCGCTGCGCTATGAAATCACGCTCGAGCCGCTGAAACTGACCATCCTGCCGTTGCTCGAAGTGAGCAGCGCGCCGCCGCAGATCGACGGCTATGCGGCGCAACAGCGCAGCGATCTGCAGTGGGTCACCGACCGCCCGGTATTCGAGCGTCTGCGTTTCGAGGCCGAGGCCCATGTCGACTTTCGACACGGTCCGCTCGATCCGGTGCTCGGCCTGCAGGACTATGTCGAGCTGCCGCCGGGCTACAACCCGCGCACGCTCGCCTGGGCGGCTGCGTTGCGGCGCCAGCCACGCTATCTCAACGCCGATTCGATCACGCTGGCGCAGGCCGTGATGAATCACATTCGAAGCGGTGGCTTCGAATACACGCTGGCGCCCGGCGCCTATGGCGAAGACAACCCACGCGCCGCGATCGACGAATTCTGGCTCGATCGTCGGCAAGGATTCTGCGAACATTTCGCGGCTGCGTTCGTCGTCGTGCTGCGCGCGCTGGATATTCCGGCGCGCATCGTCACCGGCTATCAGGGAATGGACACCGAGCCGATCGACGGCTACTACGTGGTTCGCCAGAACGCGGCGCACGCCTGGGCCGAGTACTGGGTAGCGGGCAAGGGCTGGTTGCGCGCCGACCCGACGTCCGCGGTGTCGCCCGATCGCATCCAGAACAACCGGATGCTGCGCCCTGAACCGGGCCTGGTGGCAGGCGCCTGGGAGCGTGTCAGCCCCGCCTTTCTGAGCGGCATCGGCGACCTCTGGGACGCCGCCAACAACCGCTGGAACCAGTGGGTGCTCAGCTACAGCCGCGGCGCGCAGTTCAATCTGTTGAAATCGCTCGGCCTGTCGTCGGCCGATTGGCAGGACCTGGCCTGGTTGCTGCTCAGTTCGTTGAGCGCACTGTCACTGGCCGTGGTCGGCTGGGCCTGGTGGGACCGGGCCCGCGTCGATCCCTGGCTGCGCCAGCGTCAGATCCTCAGGGCCCGGCTGCATGCTCTGGGGGTTTCGAGTGCCAGCCACGAACCACCGCGCAGTCTGGCCGGGCGTGTGCGGCAACAATTGGGCGAACGCGGCGCAGGCCTTGCTGCGTTGCTGGAGTTGCTGGACCTGCAGCACTACGGTCCGGCAGCGCGCAGCCGGCCTGATCCGGCGTTGACCCGAAAATTCAAGGCTGAGGCGCGCAGCGTGGCGCGCTCGGCTGTCTGAAGGCGTCTTGCCCGACCACTGAACCAGAATTGAAGATCAGATCCCCGACCATGCATCCCCGCTTGTCCGTATTCATCGCCGCGTCATTTTTCTGCTTGCTGGGCCTGGCGGCGACGCCGACCTCGAGCCAAGCCGCAAGCCATGCGTCCAAGGTCAGTGCTGCGGCGGCGCGCAAGGCCAAGGCGGCGACCGGCAAGCGAGCGAAAAAGGCGACCGCCCGGCGCGCCAGGGATTCAGCCCGCAGCGACGATGCAGCCGATGATGTGTTCTACGGCAGTCGCGCCGATGTGCGCCAGTTCGCGGACGAGGTGGCCGGCCGGCAAAATCTCGACCCGACCTGGGTCAGGGTCCAGCTCGAGCAGGCGCGGTTGCTGCCGACGGTGGTCCGTTTGATGCTGCCGCCGCCGGCCGGTACCGCGAAAAACTGGGCCGCTTACCGCGAGCGTTTTGTCGAGCCGGTGCGCCTGCGGGCCGGTCGGGCGTTCTGGGACGCCAATCTGCGCTGGCTTGCCGAGGCCGAAGCGCGTTATGGCGTGCCACCCGAGATCATCATCGGCATCATCGGCGTCGAAACCGTATTCGGTCAGCAGATGGGCAGTTTTCGCGTCATCGATGCGCTGGCGACGCTGGCATTCGACTACCCGGTCGGGCGCCGCGATCGCCGACCGTTCTTTCGCGACGAGCTGGAGAACTATCTTCGCCTGTGTTCCGATCAGGGAGTCGATCCGTTGCGTCTGCGCGGCAGCTACGCGGGGGCGATGGGCATGCCGCAGTTCATGCCGAGCAGCATCCGCAAATACGCGGTCGATTTCGATGCCGACGGTCGAATCGACCTGCACGGCGACAGCGCCGACGTGATTGGCAGCGTTGCCAACTATCTGGCCGAATTCGGCTGGCAGCGCGGCTTGCCGACGCACTTCGAAGTCGGCACGCCGGTCGATGCGAGTGACCGCGCCGCACTGCTCGGGCCCGATATTCTTCCGACCTTCACGCCACGTGAATTTGTCGAGCGCGGCGCATGGCTACCTGCAGCGGCTGCGCAACATGAAGGCAAGCTGGCGCTGATCGAGCTGCAAAATGGCGATGCAGCGCCAAGCTATGTCGCTGGCACCGGCAATTTCTACGCAATCACTCGTTACAACTGGTCGAGCTACTACGCAATGGCGGTGATCGAACTGGGCCAGGCGATCAAGTCGTCAAGATGACTCAAACCCTGCCGCGACCCCTGCGAGACCCCGCGCCAATGCTGCACAAGGTTCGGCATGAATGGGGTGGCCGCGCACCGTTGTGGGTGTTCGGCTATGCATCGCTGATTTGGCGGCCTGAATTCGACGCTGCCGAGCAGCGCTCGGCCAGCGTGCACGGCTGGCACCGGGCATTGCAGATGTGCTCGCGGGTCAACCGAGGAACACCGGAGACGCCCGGTCTGGTGCGCTGGTGCCTGGTGGG
Source organism: Ideonella sp. (assembly GCA_039932405.1). Classification (GTDB taxonomy): domain Bacteria; phylum Pseudomonadota; class Gammaproteobacteria; order Burkholderiales; family Burkholderiaceae_C; genus Ideonella_A. Next base: position 2,687 of record JBDTQC010000137.1, on the reverse strand, counting down.
TCATGCCGAGGCATCGTGTACCGCATGCAGGCCGAGCGCGCCGACCAGGAACTGGAGCGCTTGTGGCTGCGCGAAATGCCAACCGGCGTCTACGACCCCAAGTTTCTGTCCTGCCGCACCAGCGATGGTCCGGTGCGCGCGCTGGCATTCACCTTGAGCCGACGCAGCCCCAACTTCACCGGCCCGATGACCGAAGACGCGATGGTGGCGATCTTGCGCCACGCCAGCGGCCGCTATGGGCGCACGCTGGATTACCTGATCGACACCGCGACCTGCCTGCATGCCAACGGCATCCGAGACCATTCGATCGAAAAGCTGGTGCTGCTGGCGAAACGCCATGGCCTGCATCGCGACCACGCCGCGGCAAGACTGTCCGATCAGACATGTCCGGCCGACAGTCCGCTGCCGCAGCGTCAAGGCAACGGCACAGCCGGAGCCTGAGGCACCTCCGGCGAGCCTGCTGCCACCCGGCGCAGCAGGCTCAGATCGGCCTCGGTATCGATATCGAGCAAGACACCGCGATCATCGACCTCGACCGCTGCAGATGGGTAACGAGACAGCAGGCGCCGCGCGCCGTCGCCACCCGACAGCACGATCAGTTCGGAATAGAGTTCGGCCGCAAAGCCGACCGGATGGCCGCGCCGCCCGCGGTACTGGGCAAATGCCGCCGGGTACTGACCGAGTTGCGCCGCCACGGCGAGCAGCGTCGCCGGCTGGATCAGTGGCATGTCGGCCGGCAGAATCAGCCAACCGGGTGAATTGGCGCGTGCCGCGACTCCAGCGGCAATCGAGTAGCCCATGCCCAGCGGTTCCGCCGAAGTGCTGTCGACCGGCGGCAAGATGACCACATCGCGCGACGCCACGTGGCGCGCCGCGATTTCGGCAAGCGCCGATGTCGTGACAACAATCGCTGGCAACCGGCTGGCGACAACCTGGCCGAGCGTGGTGCCAAGCACCGACGACTCGCCGAGATCTTGCGCCAGCTTGTGCCCGCGGCCGGTAAAGCGGAATCCTCCGCCAGCGGCCAGCACGATCACGGTGGGCAGTTCATTCATGGAAGAAGCATCAACGTGACCAGCCAGCAAAGCCAGAGGGCCTACACCTAGGGGCAATCCCCCTCAGGACAATCCATGGGAAACGCGATTGATTCTCGCCAACCCTGGTTGGCGACGCAGGCCCCGGCAGCGCCTGCGGGGAAGCATGTCGGGGAAGCCTGTCGGCGAGCGCGTCGGGTGGCATAAACTGCAGGCGATGAACGATCTTTCGGCATTGCGCAAAAGCTACGAACGGGGCGAACTGGACGAACAGGCATCAGATCCGGATCCGCTGCGCCAGTTCCAGCATTGGTTGCAGCAAGCGCTTCAGGCCGAATTGCCCGAGCCCAACGCAATGACCCTGGCGACCGTCGGGCCCGACGGGCGCCCGTCGACGCGGATCGTGCTGATCAAGGGCTGCGATGAACGCGGCATCGTCTGGTACACGAACTACGAAAGCCGCAAGGGCCGCGAACTGGCTGCCCATCCGTGGGCAGCATTGCAGTTTCATTGGGTCGAACTGGAACGGGTCGTGCGGATCGAAGGCGCCGTCGAAACGGTCGCCGACGAAGAGTCGGACGGCTACTTCCGGTCGCGCCCGCTCGACTCGCGGATCGGCGCCTGGGCGTCGCCGCAAAGCGAGGTGATCGCCTCGCGCACTGTGCTGGTCGCGAACGCGGCGCGCTGCGCTGCGAAGTTCGCACTCAATCCACCGCGACCAGCCCATTGGGGCGGCTACCGGCTGCGACCCGACCGCTGGGAGTTCTGGCAAGGCAGGCCCTCGCGCCTGCACGATCGTTTGCGCTACCGACCCGACGCCGCAGCTGGTGGCTGGGTGCGCGAGCGCCTCGCACCCTGACGCGCCGCACAGCACGCCAGACTTCGGGATTGCTGCCTTGTGAGCGAATGGCTCGGCGCTTTTGATCTGCAGACGCTCAAGCCGCTTCTGACGGCGCTGCTGCTGGCGCCGGTACCGTTTCTGCTGCTGATTGTCATCGCCACCTTGCGCCTGCCGGCCAGCCCGCGCAGCAGCCGCCTGGTAGTGGCTTTGGCGATCGCCGGCCTGTGGCTCAGCACGACCAACGGCGCAGCCTCGGCGCTCGCTGCCATCGGTGGTCTGGCGCCGCCGGCCATGAGTGCGCAGCGCATCATGGCGATTGCACAGTCCGAGTCGGCAGCCGGCGGCAAGCCGCATGCCGCGATCGTGGTGCTGGGTGGCGGTCTCGACCCCTGGGCGCCTGAATATGCAGCAGCCAGCCTCAGCGATGAATCTTTGCAGCGCCTGCGCTACGGCGTGTGGCTGGCCCGCAAAACGCACCTTCCGCTTGCCTTCTCAGGCGGCATCGGGTGGGCTCAGGTGTCTGCATCCGGTACGGCGGGTGCACCTGGCACAACCGAAGCCGATACCGCAGCCCGCGTGGCCGCCGACGAATTTTCGTCACCGCTGCGCTGGATCGAGAACAGCTCGCGTGATACGCGTGAGAATGCGCGCCGCAGCATCGAGATGCTGCGCGCCGATGGCGTCGATCACGTGCTGCTGGTCACGCATGGTTGGCACATGCGACGGGCGGTGCGCGCGTTCGTTGCCGAAGCTGGCCCCTCGATTCGCGTCGAACCGGCGCCGATGGCGCTGTCGATCAGCCAGGACGGCGC
>JBDTQC010000136.1:0-7949 GCA_039932405.1 Ideonella sp. | reverse complement strand
TCACAGGCCGCATCGTCAGCGAAACTCAAGGCAGCCGGGCGCTCGGGGTACGCGTCTGGACCGATGCCCAGACCACCGTCTGGTTCGACAAGCGCTTGCAGGCCCTGCAGAAGGCCGCCGATGAGCGCTGGCCGGGTCTGATCAACCAGATCACCTGCCGCCGCTGCGACAGCGACGACATGACCGCGCTCATCAGCAGTTGGTCGGATCGCGAGCCGGGCCAGCAATGGCTCTACCGCGCTGCCGACAAGAGCTGGCGCTTTGTCGCGAAGGCGCGCCCCGGCATCGAGGTCGCAGGGATGGCGACGACCGATTTTTCTCGTGTCGTCATGCGCGACGGCCTGCACATCCCGGTCTGGATCACCACATCGCCTGGCAAAGCCAGCGCGCCGCGCGCGGCCGTCGTGCTGGTACATGGCGGGCCCTGGGTGCGAGGGCGATACTGGCATTGGAACGCCGATGCCCAGTTTCTGGCATCACGCGGCTATGTCGTCATCGAGCCGGAATTTCGCGGCAGCACCGGCTATGGCCAGAAGTTGTTCCGCGCCGGCTGGAAGCAATGGGGCACCACGATGCAGGACGATCTGGTCGATGCGCTCGATTGGGCCGTCGCCAAAGGGGGCGTCGACAAGAGCAGGGTCTGCATCGCCGGCGCCAGCTATGGCGGCTATGCCACGCTGATGAGCCTGGTGCGCCATCCCGACACCTACCGCTGCGGCGTGGCCTGGGTCGCAGTCAGCGATCCGCGGTTGATGCTGAAGTGGAGCTTCGTCAGCGATATCTCAACCGAGGCCCGCGAGCACGAATTACCCGTCTTGATCGGTGACCCGCTGACTGACAAGGCCCTGCTCGATGCCGCCACTCCCTTGCTGCATGCCGACAAGATCAAGGCGCCTGTGCTGCTCGCGATGGGTGGCGCGGATCGGCGCGTGCCGATCGAGCACGGCACCAGCATGCGCGATGCACTGACCGCTGCCGGCAACCCGCCGCAGTGGAAAGAATATGCCGACGAAGGGCACGGCTTCCTGCTGCTCGAGAACCAGCTCGATTTCATGGGCCGGGTCGAGAGATTTCTGGCCGAGCATCTGAAATCCCGGCCCTGAAGCGAATGCGACGTCAGCGCTGAGGCGCGCAGGCGTTAGTAGCCCCGCACGATCCCGCTGCCGGAGCCGGTCGCGAGATCGGAGTCCACCACAATGGCGGCATGCAATTCCCGATCATTCAGGCTCGACCCTCGCACCTCGGCTGGCTGATTGCCACGTCATTCGTCATCTGCGTAATCGCCGGTTGCGCCTCCACCCCATCGCGCACCCCTGCTGCGTCCGCGCAAACTTCACCGCCGCCCGCCGCATTGCTCGAGCGACCAGCAACGCTACCGGACGCCGCCCAGGCGCCGGCTTTCGCGGACTGGGTCGCTCGATTCCGCGTCACCGCCCTTGCTGCAGGCATCGACCAGGCCACCCTGGCCATCGCATTCGACCAGGTTCGCCTGGTTCCGCGGGTGGTCGAACTCGATCGAGCTCAGCCGGAGTTCACGCGCAGCGTATGGGATTACCTCGACCGCGCAGTCTCGCCCCGGCGCATCGACCAGGGCCGCGACAAACTGCTGCAGGTGCGCAGCACCTTCGACTCAGTGGCAGCTCGCTACGGCGTCCCGGCCGAGATCGTTGTCGCGATCTGGGGCATGGAAAGCAATTACGGCAGTGATGTCGGCAATATTCCGATCATCGATTCGCTGGCTACATTGGGCTTCGATGGACGGCGCGAGACATGGGCGCGTGGCCAATTGCTGGCCGCACTGAAAATTCTGCAGAACAAGGACATCGATCGCGCCCGGATGGTGGGATCGTGGGCCGGGGCAATGGGTCAGACCCAATTCCTGCCATCGAATTTTCTGGCCTACGCGGTCGACGCCGATGGCGATGGCCGACGCGATCTCTGGGGTAGCAACGCCGACGTGATGGCATCGACCGCCAATTTCCTGGCCCGCTCTGGCTGGCAGGCCGGCCAGCCGTGGGGAATCGAGGTCCGGCTGCCGCATGATTTCGATTTCTCGCGGGCCGATCCCGATGTGCGGCAGAGCGCAGCAACATGGGCTGGCGCCGGCGTGCAATCGATGAACGCAGCCGCGCTGCCTGCCATCCCCGACGCCTCCATCATGCTGCCGGCAGGCGCGCGCGGCCCGGCCTTCCTGATCGGCCCCAATTTCCGCGCCATTTTGAAATACAACAATTCGACCAGCTATGCGCTGGCCGTGGGCCTGCTGGCGCAACAATTGGGCGGTGGCGCGGGGGTTCAGGCAGGCTGGCCACGCGATCTGCAGCCTCTGACACGCAGCCAGCTGTTGAACCTGCAGAACATGTTGAATACACGAGGGTTCGAAGCCGGCACGCCAGACGGCATCATGGGCCCGGCAACCCGACGCGGGCTGCGCCAATACCAGCAAAGCCTGGGGCTGCCGGCCGACGGCTATCCGACGCTTGACCTGCTGCAGCGCCTGCAATAGGCGGGTCGCCCAGGTGCCGATCAGGCCTGCCGTGCAAGCCTTGTAGGAAAACCCTCACACCGCGGCACGCGCGCGTCCGAGCGACAGCGCAACTGGCTGCACATACAGTTGCATTACCGTAAAAAAGGCAATCCGACCTGCCACCTCGTCGTCACTCATCAGCTCATCATGACCACCACCACCTCGCACTTTTTGCTGGCGTCAGCCACCGCAAACGACAGTTCAGCTCTCGGCAGACATCTGTTGCAGTGCCGAGCAGCGCAAGGGCGGATGTTCGGGGCGTCGGCCTGGGCAGAACGTGCGCACGGTCTGGTCGCACCGCGATTCGTGACGACGGTTGCATTGGCTGCTACCATGTTTGCAATGGTGATGTTCGTGGGCAGTTGGTGGTCCTGAATTGCCGCGTACCGAGTCCGGCGGTGATGTACGTGTATCAAGACAAGACTCGAGCCGCCCGCTTGAGCTGAATTCCCACTGGCAAGCCAAGGGGCCGCTCGATCCGCCGATCCGTTCGGTCATTTTCGGGCTGGCGCGCTTCGAGCAGCATGGCCGAAGCCTTGCAGCGACCCACGAAATCAAGGCGGGAGACTCTGGAGGCAGCCGGTTTTTTCCACGCCTGGAAGAAAATGCCGAAGTTTTGCGGAATGCGCGAGCCTTGCTCGAGCGGCACATCGGCGAGGGCGAGGATCTTGGACCTGCAGCCAGCTGGCTGCTCGACAACGCCGGCTTGCTCGAACAACAGATCGAGGCGATTCACCGCGGACTGCCACGCAGCTTCTTCCGGCTGTTACCTCGTCTGCGCGACGAACCGCTCGCCGGCTTGCCACGCATCTACAGCGTGGCTTGGGCCTGGATCGCGCATACCGACAGCAGCCTCGACCCGCGCTTGCTGGAAGCCTATCTGGGCGCATATCAGCAAGTCCGCGAACTGACGCTGGCTGAGCTGTGGGCACTACCCAGCACGCTGCGGGTGGTGTTGCTGGAAAACCTGCGTCGGCTGGCTGAACGGATTGCACTGACCCAGGTTGCACGCGATGCCGCGCACCATTGGATCGATCAAGCTGATGATCGACGCTCGATGGATGAGATCGAGTCGCTCGACGAGGCGCTGCTGGCGCGTGGCGTGGCTGAAGCCTTCCGGTTGCAACTGCAGCAGCGCGAGGACGAATTGCCGGCTGCCGAGGGCCGCGAACTGGCGGTCTGGCTGGCGCAGCGCCTGCCCGATGTCGGAGCGGCACTGAGCCATCAGCAAACTGAGAATACCGAAGATCATCAGAGCATCCGCAACGCGATCACGACCCTGCGCGGGCTGGATCGGATCGACTGGCGGCAGATCGATCCGGCAACCAATGGTGCGATGCGCCAGCTGGCGCAGTCACCGGTTTTCGCTGCCGAACGAGACGATACGCAAGACCAGAGCCTGCACGCAGTCGAACGGCTGGCTCGCCAATCCGGCGCCGCCGAAGCGCACATCGCCCAGGTGCTGGTCGGACTGGCGGCCGCAAGCAGCGATGGCAACAGCCGGCAAGCCGCGCTCGCGCATTGGTACGACGGCCCGGGCGAGCCGGCGTTGCGCGCGGCGATCGGCCTGAAGCAGCGACGCTGGCCGCGCTTCGGGAGCCCGTCATGGCGGCGCGGCGCGGCCTTGATCTATTTGAGCGCCCTGCCCCTGCTGAGCTTCGGCGCGGTGATCAGTGCGTTGCATCAGCACGGCGCCCCTGGCGCATCGCCCGGATTGCTGGCGCTGGCTGGCTTGTTGATGCTGGGCCCCGCCGGCGAAGCCGTGGTGGCCGTGATCAATCGCGTGATCAGCGAATCGGGCCGACCGACCCGCCTGCCGCGTCTGGCGTTCAAGGGCGGTATTCCGGCAGATCAGCGCACGCTGGTGGTGATTCCGGCAATGCTGTCGAACCCGGCCGCCATCGCCGCGCTGGCCCAGCAGCTCGAGCAGCACGCAATTGCCAATCCGGAAGCGCAGGCGCAATTCGCGCTGCTGAGCGACTGGTCCGACGCGAGCACCAAAGAGCTGCCCGACGACCCGATCCTGCTCGACATCGCAGCCGATGCGATCGGCGCACTCAACCGAAAGCATCCTGCTCTCAGCGGTGCACCGACGCGCTTCCTGCTGCTGCATCGTGCACGCACCTGGTCGGAGTCCGAGCAGCAATGGATCGGCTGGGAACGCAAGCGCGGCAAACTCGAACAGCTGGTGCGCGCGCTGTGCGAACCCGACGAGCATCCGTTTCTGGCGCTCGGCGAAATCGCCGCGTTGGCACCCGGCATCCGCCACATCGTCACGCTCGACGCCGACACCGACATGCCGCCGGGTCGTTTGCGCGCGTTGGTCGGGGTGGCTGCACATCCACTGAACCAACCACTATTTGATCCGCAGGGGCAGCGCGTGGTCGCCGGCTACGGCATCCTGCAGCCGCGTGTCGTGACGCCGCTGCCCGAGCCGGAAACTGTGACCTGGTTCCATCGCCTGTTCTCAGGCCAGTGCGGCATCGATCCCTACAGTGCTGCCAGTTCCGAGGTCTATCAAGACATCTTCGGCGAAGGCACATTCACCGGCAAGGGCCTGTTGAACGTAGCGGCGGTGCATGCGGCGCTGGTTGGCCGCCTGCCGCAATCCCAGGTACTCAGCCATGACCTGCTCGAAGGTGCGCTCGCGAGCTGCGCCAGTGTCAGCGACATCACCTTGGTCGAAGACGCTCCGGTGCATGCCGATGTAGCCAATTCAAGGCTGCACCGCTGGACCCGCGGCGACTGGCAGTTGCTGCCATTCATCCTGCGCGCGTCGCATTTTCAGCTGTCGACGATCAGCCGCTGGAAGATGATCGACAACCTGCGGCGATCGTTGGTGGCGCCGATGTCGCTGCTGCTCCTGATGCTGGTGCTGGCAACCGGTGTGGTACCGATTGGCTGGGCCTTGGTTATCGTTGCCGCAGCCTTCAGTGCCGGGCCGCTGCTCGGCGCGCTTGCCGGTTTGGCGCCAAGTCGCGACGACATCGCGCTGCGCGTGTTCTACCGCCACGCCCTTGCCGACCTCGCCCGCGCACTCTTGCTGGGTGTCTGGCATGTGGCCCAGTTGCTGCAATTGGCGATGTTGTACAGCCATGCCATCGCGTTGGCGCTATACCGCCAGCTGGTGACGCGCCGAGGGCTGCTGCAATGGACCACCGCTGCAGCGGCGCAGGCGGCCGCCGCACGTGACCTGCCGACGCTGCTGCGCAACCACTGGCGCATTCCGATGCTTGCGGTGGTGCTCGGTGTGGCGCTGCTGGTTGCTGCGCAATTCGGCGGTCTCGCGCTTTCTGCGACAGCCGTCGTGCTGCTCGCCATTTGGGCAGCGTCGCCGCTGTGGACTTGGATGGCCAGCCGGCCACGGCCCGTGCCCAGGCTCGAACGGCTCGATCCGCCGGAGCGCGACTGGCTGCAAGGTCTGGCCCGCGATACCTGGCGCTACTACGAGCATCATGTCGCAGCCGAAGATCATCACCTTCCGCCAGACAACGTGCAGCATTCGCCGCACCTGCTGATCGCCCACCGTACCTCGCCGACCAATATCGGCATGTACCTGCTGACAGCCAGCTGTGCGCAGTCGCTCGGCTTCATCGGTCGCGCCGAGTTGAGCGAGCGCCTCGCCCTGACCCTCGACACGCTGGATCGGATGCCGCGCCACCACGGCCACTTCTACAACTGGTACGACACGCAGACGCTTGCGGTCCTGTCGCCCCCCTATGTGTCGACCGTCGACAGCGGAAATTGCAGCGGGCATCTGCTCGCAGTGGCCGGGGCATGCGAGGCGCTGGCCGCGACGCCACCTTCGGCCGACGCCGCGCATCATGCGCTGCGGGTCTCGGCGCGTCGGCTGGCCAAGCTGCGACCGCAGATGCAGGCAGCGGATTCGATGCCCGAACTGAAGCGTTGGTGCAGCGAAGCTGAAATTGACTGGCCCGATAACGCTGCGGCACGTGCCGCGATGCGTGCGCGGGTGCAGCGCGCACAGGCGGAGTTCGACGCGTTAGGCCTCGGGCTGATGGGGCCCCACGATGATGCATCGATGTGGCTGCTGCACGATCATCTTGCGATGATCGATTCGGCGCTGCGCGATCTGGAGCAGGATGGCGTCGAGGTGGCTGATCGGCTGAATCAGCTCGCCGCCCGATGCCGGAAACTGGCGATCGAGCCCGACTACGCGATGTTGTACGACACCGAACGCCGGTTGCTGCACATCGGCTGTCGCGTCGAAACCCGCGAACTCGACGACAGCCACTATGACCTGCTGGCCAGCGAGTCGCGCCTGACCAGTCTGCTGGCGATCGCGAAAGGCGATCTGCCAGTGGAGCATTGGGCCGCGCTGGGTCGGCCGTTCTTCGGTTGGGGAACCGAAGTGGGATTGAAGTCGTGGTCGGGATCGATGTTCGAGTACCTGATGCCGTCGCTGATTCTCGACGAGCCGATCGACAGCGTCCTGTATCAGGTCACGCGCAGCGCAGTGGCTGCGCAGCGCGCCGATGTGCATCATGAGCAAACGCCCTGGGGCATCTCCGAATCGGCGATCGCCGGGCAGGATCACACGCTTGCCTACCAATACGGCCCGCAGGGCGTCGCACGGCTGGCCTTGCGTCGCACACCAGCCGACGAGCGCGTCATCGCACCCTATGCGAGCGCCTTGGCTCTGATGGTTGCGCCGGTCGAAGCACTCGCCAATTTGCGTCGTCTGCAGCACATGGGTGCGCGTCATCTGCTCGGTTTCATCGAGGCGATCGACTACACGCCGCTGCGCCAGGTGCGTGGCAGCGACTGCATCCACGTCGACACCTTCATGGCCCACCACCAGGCGATGAGCCTGGTGGCGATTGCCGACGTCTTGACCGACGGCAAACCAAGGGCCTGGGCGATGGCCGATCCGCTGCTGCGCGCGGTCAAGATCCTGCTGCATGAGCGTGCGCCTCGCGAGGTGCCGCTGCTGCGTGACCCGCCGCCGCTGCCAAGCGCGCGCCGCCAGCGCAGCGCACGGCTGGTGCATGACCTCGAGCCGCTCGCGATGGCGCTGCCTGCCACCCAGTTGCTGACCAACGGTCGCCATGCGGTCGTGCTGCGCAGCCATGGCGGCGGCTACAGCACGTGGGACGGGGTTGGCCTGACCCGCTGGCGCGACGATCTGCTGCGCGACGATCTGGGCACCCTGTTCTATATCCGACGCGCCGGGGCTGCCGACTGGAAGTCGATCACCGCGCATCCATCGCCCGACCCGCGCGCGCACTACCGTTGTCGCCTGCAGGCCGACCGGGTGATCTTCGATGCGAACTGGCCGGATCTGCACAGCCGTTGCACCGTGCTGGTCGCGCCCGAGGACGATTGCGAGATTCGCCAGATCGAGCTGTGCAACAACGGCAAGCACGCCCTCGACCTCACGCTGGCGTCGTACGCCGAACCG
>JBDTQC010000135.1:0-7958 GCA_039932405.1 Ideonella sp. | reverse complement strand
ACCGGGCCTGCAATCACCTATAGCCTGGCTGGCACGCTGGGCCGCGCGCTCGCGGTGGTATTCGAGCCGATCGGCTTCAACTGGCAGATCAGCATTGCGCTGGTGCCCGGGCTGGCAGCTCGCGAAGTGGCCGTCAGTTCACTCGGAACGGTGTATGCGCTTTCCGCGACCGGCAATGACACGGCGCAGGCCTTGATGCCTCTGATTGCGCAAAGCTGGAGCCTTGCGACCGCGCTGTCGCTGCTCGCGTGGTACGTCTTTGCGCCACAGTGTCTGAGCACCTTGGCGACGGTCAAGCGCGAGACCGGCGGCTGGACCATGCCGCTGTTGATGGCCGGCTATCTGTTTGCGCTCGCCTATGGCGCATCGTTCATCACCTATCGCCTCGCCCTGCTGCTGGGTGGCTGAGCCGATCCTGTGCGGAATCGGCCAATGCGCCGGCGTCGGCCAATACTCCTGCGTCGCCCAATACGCCTACAACCTGGTGCGAATTGGCCGCGCAGGTTTGCCCGCGGCTGCCTACGCCGGTACAATAGAGGCATGATCTTCCTTCCGTTCACTGCCGCCTTCAGCAGCGTCACTTGCCGAGAGACCCTTGCGGGTCTCGGCTGTGTGCGCGCGCTCGTCGTGTCGGCCGGGATGAAGACGCTCATTCCATCGCCGGCCTCACATTCCTGAGCCCGGCGATCACCCTCTACCCTACTGCGCAAACTTCCGATCGCCGGGCCCACAGCCCGCGCGTCGGCCTGCGCCTGTCTTTTTGCAGACGGGGCCCTGGAACTGAAGGTGTGCCCCATGGAAAACCTGTCCTTCGATCGGACGTTGACCGAACTCGATCACGTCCGACTGACCAATCTCCTGCTGCGTGACAAGCGCAGCGGATCGACTGGCTCCCAGCAAACCCTGCCGATCGAACAACTGCTCGACGCAGCTGATATCGTGCCTTGTCGAGAGGTGGCGCCCGATGTGGTGACCATGCACTCGCGGGTCTTGCTGAAGGATCTGCAGACCGGCGAGAAGAGCATGCTCACGCTGTGTTATCCGCCGCTCGCCGACGCCAGCGCCGGTTTCGTGTCGGTGCTGTCTCCGGTTGGATGGAGTCTGCTCGGCCGCCGCGTTGGTTGCACCGTGACGTGGCCCACGCCGTCGGGTGGCGAGCGCATGGCCGAAATCCTGGAGCTCGAGTTTCAACCCGAGTCGGTCGGCCAGTTCGCGGTCTGATCAGGCTTCCAACGCAGCAATAGTCGGCGCGGACATCCAGCGCCAAACGCCTTGCCGTCAGCCACCGATCGAATCTCGATCCGGTCGGGCAGCGGCTTACAGATCTGCATGCCTCTGGCAATGCAGGCATCCGCTTGAGGAGAGAAAAGATGACCCCGTTCCGATCCATTGTTGCAGCCACTGATTTTTCGATTGACGGCAACAACGCCGTAGCCCGCGCAGCGATGCTGGCTCGTCTGCATGATGCTCGACTGACAGTTTTGCACGTCGTCGACAACGCAGCAGTCAGATCGGTGCGGGAGTGGTTCATGCCGCCGCTCGATACGGCAACCCGGGTTTCGCAGGCGCAGGTCACACTGCATCGCCTGATTCGTGAGGTGCCCGGTCTGCGTGACAACCTGACTGTGCTGGATGTGCAGACCGACGACGCAGTGACAGCGTTGTTGCGCGTTGCCGAGCGAGCCGATCTGCTGGTGCTCGGACAGCGCCCGGGCAACCGCTTGAAAGATCTGCTGCTGGGCCACACGGCTCACCGCGTCGTCGAGCGAAGCCGCACGCCGGTACTTGTCGTCAAGCAGGCGGCCGACGCAGCGTATCAGCGCGTGCTCGTGCCGTTCGACTTCACGCCCGCTTCGGACTCTGCGGCGGTTGCTGCGGCTGCGCTGGCGCTCGATGTCGATCTGCAGATCTTCCATGCATCGGGCTTGCGAAAAGACATTGAACTGCGCCAGGCGCGTGCGCCCGAGCACATCATTCGCGAGACACTCGAATGGGAAGATGAAGGCTTCGTGGCCAGGATGCGACGCAAGATCACCAAGCTCGGCCTGGACAGTCGGGCCATGCAATTCAGCGTCGAGCGTGGCCTGGCCGATTCGATCATTCTGGAGCAGGGGCGCTTGCGCGATGTCGACCTGATGGTGGTCGGCCGGCACAGACGATCACGTGCCGCCGAGTTGCTGCTTGGCAGCGTCTGCAACAACCTGTTGAAGGGGTCGCGGTGCGACATGCTGATCGTTCCACATCATCAGATCGATCAGTTGCCGGCCGCAGTCCGCAGCGGGGAGGCCGGCTTGGACAGCCCACGACTTGCGCGCAGCACGGCGGCTTTCGCACGGACATCGAATGGCAACTGGATGCCCGGCAGTCCATCGTCGCGGTCAGTGAACCGCGAAGCGCGGTTGGCAAGCAAGTAAAAGAGACAGCGGTTGCGGCCGACGCGCCAGCTCGACGCGGAGCCTGGCTGACAGAGCAGGGCACTGCGTCGAGGTGTCGGCGCTCCGGCGGTTGGTCGTACCGGGCAGGGGGTGCGGTCTGCCAGGTCCGCGGTCAGTCGCGGTCCAGAGCCAATGAAACGCGGGGTCGACCGGTGATGTCGTTGTCGATCCGGATCGAGCCCTCGAACACATCCACCAGTGCCGCCTGCACACCGGGATCGGACGGTGCACCTTCGGCGCGCAGCCGGCCCTGCTCGAGCACCAGCAAGCGGTCGGCCTGCATCGCGATCGGCAGATCGTGCAACACGCTCAAGACCGAACGCGGCCGCGAAGCATCGTGGGCCAGGCTTCGGAACAGCCTGGCCATGGCCACCTGATGCGGTGCATCGAGGTGTGTGGTCGGTTCATCCAGCAGCAACAGCGGCGCCTCGGTGGCGAGCACACGTGCCAGCAGCACACGTTGCCGCTCGCCGCCGGACAGCTCGTGCAGCCGGCGGTGTTGCCAGCCGCCACATTCGGTCAGTGACATTGCACGATCGACGGCGAGCCGGTCCGTCGCATCAGACGAGCCGAGCAGACCGACACGTGCGATGCGCCCGAGATCGACTGTCTCACGCACGGTCAGTTCGCCAGTCACGTCGCCTTGCTGTGCCAGCCAGGCCAGGCGACGCGCGCGCTCGGCCGGGCGAGCCGCGTGAACGTCGGCTCCCTGCAGCGTGACGCGGCCTGAAGTCAGGGGTTGCAAGCCGGCCAGCGCCCGCAGCAAAGTGGACTTGCCGGCACCGTTGGGGCCGACCATCGCCGTCCAGCCTGCGCCGATTTGCAGGCTGACGCCCTGCAGCACGTCGCGCGTCCCCAGTCGGACGTGCACGTTTTCGGCCTGCAGCAGCATGCTGACCCGTGCACCCTCGCTCACTGGACTACCCTGCGTGCTGCGCACTGCGGGATTCGCGCTTGGAGGCGGCCCGGCGCGCTCATGAACGGGTGTGCTGCTTCAGCAGCCAAAGCAGGTAACAGCCCCCTAGCACGGCGGTGACCACGCCGACAGGGAGTTCCTGTGGCGCGATCAGCGAGCGCGATATCACGTCGGCAACCAGCAGCAATGCAGCGCCCATGCCCGCGCTGGCCAGCAGCAGCCAGCGGTGCGGCCCTGGCGCGTTGCGCCGCACCAGATGCGGCGCGACCAGCCCGACGAAAGCGACCAGCCCGGCCTGCGAGACGGCCAGGGCCGTGCCCATGCTGAGCATCAGCACCAGACTCAAGCGGGCACGGGCCAGATCGAGGCCGAGGCTGATCGCGCTGTCCTCGCCCAGTGTCAGGGCGTCGAGCACCCGGGCCTGGCGTTGCGCCAGAACTGCCAGCAGCACGAAGCCACCCGCCATCAACGCCAGCGCGGGCCAGCCCAGAAAGCTGGTGCTGCCGAGCATGAATGCCTGCTTGGCGCGCAGCGCGTCCGGCGAAGCCACCGTGACGAGGTCGCTGATGGCCCCGAGCAGCACACCGACTACCACGCCGGCCAGCAGCAGCCGCAGGGTCTGCACGGCGCCACGTGCGAGCGTGAGGGTCATCGCGACCCCGACCAGCGCGCCGACGAAGGCCGCCGTCACCAGGCCGACGCGCTCGATCCACAGCACGGTCGCCAGGCTGATGTAGGAGCCGCCGAGCGCAGCCACGGCGAGCACCAGCACCACGCCAAGGCCCGCGCCGGCGGCGCTGCCGAGCAGATAGGGGTCGGCCAGCGGATTGCGGAACAAGCCTTGGGCCAGCGCGCCGGACAGTCCTAGCAACGCCCCAACCAGGGCCGAGCCGAGGGTTCGCGGCGCGCGAATCTGGCCGAGGATCAACCCGCTGTCATTGTTTTTCAGATCGGCCCACAGGCTGATCGGCGAAAAGCCGGCCGAGCCGGTCGCCATGCCGGCCGCGATGCCGAGAACGATCACTGCGACCATCGTCCACACCAGGCGTGTGCGCCGACGTGCGTCACGATCGGCCTGTGTGTCGACCGGGGCGAGCGCGCTGGTGCTGCTGCTCGCGATCATCGCGGTGTCGTGGCGCGGTTGCGCGGGCTTGTCGACAGGCGCGCCAGGCAATCGGACAACAGCCTGGCGGCCTCGCCCAGACGCGGTCCGGGGCGAGTCAGCAAGATGTAGGTGTCGTTGTCGAATCCGCACAAGCGCTTGTCGCGCACGGCGGCAAGGCTGCCCCAGCCCGGGCGCTCGATCAGGGCCGCCTGTTCACGTTGCATGCCCATGATGATGTCCGGCTTGGCACGAACAATGTATTCCGGGTTGAGTTTCGGAAAGGGCCCCAGATCGGCAGGCACGGCGTTCTTCATGCCCAGACGGGTCAAAGTCTCGCCAATGAATGACGTGGTGCCGGCGGCGTACGGACCGCCGCCGATCTCGAAGTAGACGCGCTGGCCTCTGATCGGCGCCGGGACATGAGCGGCGGCCGCTTTCAGCTCGCTTTCCAGTCGGGTCCAGACCTTGGCACCTTCTGCCGGCTTTCCCAGCAGAATAGCCAGCGTATTCAGCGTCCTGCGCACATCGGCATGGCTGTCGGACTTGAATCGCACGACGGTGAAGCCCAGGGCATCGAGTCGGTCCATCGCGCGCGAGCCGCTGGAGGCCAGAATCACATCGGGCTTGAGTGCCGCGATGCCCTCGATCTGCGCGTCCTCGAGACCGCCCAGATGCGGCAGCTGATTGACCTCGGCCGGCCAATCGGAGAAGCGGTCCACACCGACCAGGCGCGGTCCGCCTCCCAGCACCCAGGTCAATTCGGTCAGCGACGGCATCATCGAGATGATGCGCTGCGGAGCAACTGCGAACTGGTGCTCATGTCCGCGGTCGTCTTGGATCGTGATCGGTTGTGCCAGCGCCGCGCAACTCAGCAGGCCGATGCAGAGCAGCATCAAGCCTTGCAGACTGCGCAGCGCGGCATTGGTCATTGGCGAATCAGCCGCTCGTCAAGGCATGGTCCAGCGCAATGTCACTTGCCCGTTCACGCCGGGCGTGGCATAGGTGCGAGCCAGCTCGTAGACCTTGTCGCCGACGTTGTCGATGCGTCCTTCCAGCGTCAGCCCGGGTGTCAGCGTCGTGCTGGCATAGAGGTTGAGCAAGGCGTAGCCACCCAGCCGCTGGGTGTTGTTTGCATCCTCGAAACGTTCACTGGCCGCCTGAACCTCGGCACCGAACGTCCAGCGTTGAAACCGGGTATCCGCACCAAATGTGGCCAGCCGTTTGGCGCGGCGCTGCAGCAGCTTGTCGGTCACCGCGTTGCGCGGGTCGTGCCAATCCAGCGAGCCGCGCAAGTTCACGTTGGCGAGCTGGGTGTGGCCGGCCAGCGTCAGGCCTTCCAGTTCGGCACGTCCGACGTTGACATAACAACCGTAGCTGTCGAGGCAAGGTCCCGGTGCGCCGAATGTGATCAAGTTGGTGACCTTGTTGCGCCACGCGGTCAGGCTGGCCTCGCTGCCGGCGGCTGCCCAGCGCAGACCGAGTTCGACATTGCGTCCGGTCTCGGGCACCAACGCCGGATTGCCGTATTCGCTGAAGCGCTGGTACAGCGTGGGCACGCGGAACGAGGTTGCCCCCGACGCGGTGACACGCCATTGCGGCGTGATGGCCCAGCCTGCAGCCAGGCTGCCGGTGCGCTTGCCGCCGAATTCGCTGTCCTTGTCATGGCGCACATGGGCCTGCAGCCCCAGCGGGCCGAAGTCGCCGCGCCAGCCAAGGCCAATGGCATCCTGGTGACGCTTGCCCTGCAGGGTGGCAGCAAATGCGGTGGCGGGATTGAGCAACTCGTCTTCACGACGCTCGAGTGTGCCCGTCACCACGCTGCTGCCGAAGCGTTGTTCATGCTGCGCCGTGTAGTTGCGAAGCGTCGTTTCGGTGCGGTAGTAGCTGGGTTGTGATTCGAAATTGCTGTCGGTCTGTCCGATCTGGATGCGGGTGGTGGCGTCGTCTGTCCAACTGCCCTGCCAGCCCAGACTGCCGGTGCGCAAGTCGTTCAGGTTGATGTCATCCAGTCCGGCAGTGAAGCCGTCGTACTGCGAACGCAGCTTGCTTGTCAGCAGCGAGGCGTCGATGCGGTGGTTGGCGTTCAGCTGCAAGCCGACGCGCCCCTGCAACGCATTGCGCCGCCAACCGTCCTTGTCCGGATTGGCGGCGGCATCGGTACGCGAGTTGAAGCCATCGCTGCGTCCATGCGAGGCCGACAGCGAATAGTCGAAGGCTTGCGCCGAGCCGCTGAGCCCCGCCTGCACCTGCCGTGTGCCATACGAGCCGACGCTGACCGAGGCGGTCGGCCGGGCCGCACCGCGCCCGCGCCGGGTGAACAACTGGACCACGCCGGCCACCGCGTCTGAACCGTAGATGGCTGCCGCCGGGCCGCGCAGCACCTCGATGCGCTCGATCTGATCGAGCGGGATCTGTTCCCACAATGCGCCGCCAGTGGCCTGCGAATCGACCCGCACGCCATCGATGTAAACCGCGGTGTGGCGCGCCTCGTTGCCACGAATGAAAATGCTGGTGGCCGTGCCGGGGCCGCCGTTGCGCGTCATCTCGATGCCGGGCAGGCGAGCCAGGATGTCGGCCACCCCGGTCACGCCGCTGCGCTCGATCATCGCGCGGTCGACAACCGAGACATCGGCCAGCACCGACGACAAAGCTTGTGGCGAGCGCGACGCGGTCACGACGATCGGATCCAGGCTGGTCATCGGCAGGACCTGAGCCAGCGCGGAAGCAGAAGCGAGCAGGGGAGAAAAAGGAACGAGTGCGGCAATCACGCGACGAACGTGGCCGGAAGACAGGAGGGTCATGACAAATGAATGGTCAATCGCGCCATTCCGCTTCCCCGCGGACTTGCGCCTCACGGCGTGCCGTTTGCGGGCGCGCCACCTCGTTGGCCGGTATCCGGGCTGACGAAGACGACCCGTGACGCCTTCCCGGTCGGCGTCGCGTGCAGCGATGCAGTCCCAGTGGCTCTAGTCACGCGCTGGAAGCCGAAGTGCAGATGGCTTCCGTCCGCTTACCGTTGCGGGGGCAGCTCAGGTTGAGCACAGGCCGTGTGGGCTGTAACTCTCCTGATTCCCGTTGAACTGTCTGGGCTGAAGGCTTCGACGAGCACCAACGGCGCGGATCATAGCGTTCGGCTACCGACTGCCAGCGCCGACTGCCAGCGCCGACTGCCAGCGCCAGGCCCCGCCGGCGCACGCGCACGGTCGTTTGGCGCGCGCTCCGCAACGATTCGTCGCATCGGTGGCCGGTGCGGCGCAGCACCGGATAACCTCGCCGGTATTGATCTCGACGGCTGCGGCGTCTGTGCTGCGGCGCCACCGCACCATGCGCAACTTGCGTTCCTCGTCCGCTGCCCCCTTCTTGCTCCTGCTCTCAGTGCTTTGCCTTGCGCTGACCGGGTGCGGCAAACCCGGCAAAGACGCCGGCGCGAAACCCACCGCGGCAGCACGCGCCGCCTCAGCCCCGGTGCTGCTGCTGGCGCCCGAAGACCTGCGCACGGTCG
>JBDTQC010000134.1:0-8004 GCA_039932405.1 Ideonella sp. | reverse complement strand
TGATGGGCGTATCGGTCGACAGCGTCGAAGAGCACAAGAAGTGGAAGCGCGACATTGAGAGTTTTGCCGGTGCGCCGGCGGACTTTCCGATCATCGACGACACCTCGCTGCATGTGTCCAAGCTGTACGACATGCTGCCGGCCGATGCTTACCTGCCCGATGGCCGCACACCGGCGGACAGCGCCACCGTACGCACTGTATTCATCATCGGCCCGGACAAGAAGGTGCGCCTGACCATGGCCTACCCGATGTCCGTGGGCCGCAACTTCGCCGAGATCCTGCGCGCGCTCGACGCGGTGCAGGCGACCGATGGCGTGCCGATCGCCACGCCGGCGAACTGGATACCGGGCCAGGACGTGATCGTCGCGATGAGCTTGAACGACGTGCAGGCCAAGGAGAAGTTCGGCGCGATCGACGTCAAGCTGCCATACCTGCGATTCGCCAAGGCGCCGAAGAAATAGTCGACGGCGTCGGCGTCGGCGTCGGCGAAGTTCTCGGGTCACGGTCGGCGCGAGAGCGCTGCGGCGGGGTGCCGTGTTCCGTCCATGTCCCCCGGGCCGGTTTGAGGCTCAAACGTTTGCTGCGAATCGAGCCGGCCCTCCTCCTTTACTTCCCTCCACACGGCACCCCACCGCAGCGCTCCGAACCCCTCGTGGCTGTTGAAGACGGCGGCACGAAACCATGATTCCCGGCGGAGGATGCCGGGTGACCGGCGGAGGGAAGTAAAGGAGGAGGGCCGGATCGACCTGGCCCGACGCGTTCAAGTCGTGAACCGGGCCGGGGGACATGGACGGAGCCGGTCACCCGGTAGCCTCCGCTCTCGCCAACCGATGCATGTTGAAGCAGTCAGCAGGGAGACCACAAAGGGTCGAAGCCGCAGTTAGCACCCGGCCAGAACAGCCGTTGGTCGACTTGCCAGCGCGTGATTGACCCGTCCGTTTAGCATCGCCGTTTCAACCAACGGAGCCTCCATGGATCAGCAATTGTTCGACAAGGGCCTGCAGACGCGGCGCGAGGTGTTGGGTGCGGAATATGTCGATGCATCGATCAAGAGCGCCGACGACTTCAACCTGCCGATGCAGGAGATGGTGACGCAGTATTGCTGGGGCGATGTGTGGAACCGGCCCGGGCTGGATCGCAAGACGCGCAGCATGCTGAACCTGGCGATGCTGACCGCGCTGAACCGGCCGCACGAACTGAAATTGCATGTCCGCGGTGCGCTCAACAATGGCGTGACGCGCGACGAGATTCGCGAGGTGTTTCTGCAGACGGCGATCTATTGCGGGGTGCCGGCGGCGATCGACAGTTTCCGCACCGCCAAGGCGATGTTCAAGGAACTGGACGAGGCGTGAGGCGGCCGATGGCTTCCAATCTTCGAAACATGCCGATCAAGCTGCGCTGCGCCTGGGTTCTGGCCGGGCTCGTGATCTTGACTGGCGCACATGCGCAAGAGTCGGTCCAGGTTACCAGCCTGGATCAACAGACTGGCACGCCGACGGTGCTGCCCGGCTTCTGGTTTTCCGCTGGCACCGAAAAGCCGGCGCCGGCGATGTTGCTGCTGCACGGTTGCGGCGGTGTCTACAACAGCAAGGGCAAGCTGGCGCTGCGTTACCGGGATCTGGCCGCCCGCCTGAACGCCATGGGCGTCCATGTGCTCGTCACCGATTCGCTGACGCCACGCGGCGAGCGCGAGCTGTGCACGCAGAAGAACGGGCACCGAGCGGTGACGCAGCGCAATCGGCGGCGCGATGCGCTGGGCGCGCTGCAGTGGCTGGCTGGGCGGCCCGATGTCGATCCGGCCCGCCTCGGCATGCTGGGCTGGTCGAATGGCGGCAGCACCGTACTGGCTGCCAGCAACCAGTCGAATCGTGAGGTGCAGGCCAGCCCGGCCAAGCCGTCACTCTCCGTGGCGTTTTATCCAGGCTGTGCGAGCGAGGCGGCGCGCGGCTATCGAGCGGTCGCCCCGTTGCTGGTGCTGATCGGTGACGCCGATGACTGGACCCCTGCCGAGCCGTGCCGGCAACTGGCGCAGCAAGCCAGCGGCGCGGCGGTGCAGATCGAAACCTACCCCGGCGCCTACCACGACTTCGACGGCGGCGCACCGGTGCGCGTGCGCCACGACGTGCCGAATGGTGTCCATCCGGGCCAGGGCGTGCATGTTGGCGGGCAGCCCGAGGCCAAAGCCGCTTCTGCGTTGGCTCTGGAAAGTTTTCTGCGGAACAACTGGAAACTGTGACGGCCGCTGCGGCGGCTGCATGGTCAGGCGCGCATCAGCTCGATCGACCGGGTTGCAGCGTAGTCGGGGAAGACCGTTGCGGTCTGGGCTTGTGACAGACCCAGGTGCTGCCGCGCCACCGCCGACAACACATCGCGGAAATCGGTGGTCACCGCCAGATCGCGCCCTTCGTGCAGGCTGTCGGCTGCCAGACCCGGCCACTGGCCGAGCACCCGCCCGCCAGCAAATTGACCCCCCAGCAGCCACATCACGTTGCCGTGGCCATGATCGGTTCCGCCATTGCCGTTTTGACGCGCTGTGCGACCGAACTCCGACATCACGACCACCATCGTCTGGTCGAATACCGGGCCGAGGCCGGCTGCCAATGCCGCCAAGCCTGCCCCCAGCGGCTGCAGGCGATTGGCCAGTTGGCCGGTTGCAGCGCCCTGGCCGGCATGGGTATCCCAGCCCCCGAGCGCCATGAAGGCGAGTTGCACCCGCGAATCGTTGCGCATCAACTTGGCAAGCCGTGCCGCGTCGTTCGGAAAGCCGTTCGGCAATGGCGCCCCGTTGTTGGCTGCCATCATCTCGGCGCTGAGGCTTGCGCCGGCCGCCGGATCGAGGGCGCGACGAACCTCGCGCTTGGCCTTCAACGCGTCGCGGTAGGCCTGCGACATCTTGTCGTCACCGTCGTACAGCTGCCCGAATGCCGCAGCGATTCGCGGCCGCTCGACTGCCACTGGCCGATCGGCCGCGGCGCCGACGGCGATGCTCGCAACCCGGTTCGGTCCGGCGTAGATGCGGGGCAGAACCGGGCCGACGCTGATTGCGCGGGTCGGCGTGTCGTCGGCCAGCGTTCCGAGCAGACGGTTCATCCAGCCGTCCGGAGTCGACTTGCGTCCGGGCGTGGCCGATTCCATGTAGTCCTGCGCATCGAAGTGCGAACGTGTCGGATCGTTCGATCCGCAGGCCTGCACGAAGCCCAGCGTGCCGGACTTCCACATCGGCACCAGCGGCGCCAGTGCCGGATGCAGACCGAAGCGGCCATCGAGATCGATCACGCCCGTCGCATCGCCTGGCGGCGCCAGCGCAATCGTCGAGCGCGCGCTGTAGTAGCCGGCATCGGCATACGGCACCACCACATTCAAGCCATCCACCGCGCCGCGCAGGAAGATCACCACCAGCCGCCTCGCCGGGGTCTGCGGGGCGGCACCGACAGCGGCCCAGGCCGTGCGGCCAATCGGCAGCAGCGCGGGCATCAAGCCGACACCAGCCCAGGCCGCAGATTTCAGAAGCTTTCTTCTCAGCATGTCAACTCGCAGACGCGCCCTCGGTGGCGCAAAATTGGGTGGCGCCTCAGTGGCGCATGAAGTCGGGGCTGCCAATCACCAGCGCGGCACGCAGGCCGGGGTCTGCCTGCGCCACGCTGGTACGGGTCTTGGCCGAAATCATCGGACCGAGGTTGGCGAGCAGCGGCCCCGCCTCGATCGGAGGCACCGACAACGCGACTTCGGTGGCGCCATCGGTGGAAGGGTTGGATGGGCGATAGCTGGCAGATTCGAGCATCGGCCGCATCGCGCCGCCTGTCATTTCAGCATCGGCTGCGCGTGCCAGCGGCAGCCGGCCGGTCGTGAATGCGATAGCGAAACCGATGCGCCGAGTCATCGCTTCCGGATTCAGCCAGGCCTGCTCGGTGTGTTTGTAGCCGTCGGGCGTCTGGCAGCCATACAACGGCATGCCCAGCCCCGCCAATGTCCCGAGCAAGGGCTGCACGTTGCCCACGGGCTGACCAGCGGCTCGCAACGACGACACCACATAGCGGTAAGGTGTCTTGAACTTCGCCGAGCGAACCGACGGGTCGCGGAATTCGGCGCTTTCGAACAGGGTTTTCAGCACCGCCGCGATGTTGCCGTGGCTGTCGCTGAAACGCTTTGCCACCCGGTCGACCAGCGCCGGTGGCGGCTCGTCGTCGACAAAATATTGCGCCAGCTGAAACGCGATGTGGTGCGCAGTTGCGGGATGCTCGGCGAGCCGATCCAGCGCCCATTCGCCTTCCGCCTGGCCATGCTGCACGACACGCTGGCCGAGCCAGGTCTTTTCGCCTTGATCGTGCCGACGTTCGTCGAACTGGAACAGCGAATCACCGCGCGCCGCACCTGGGCGCATCGTCCAGCCGGTCAACATGCGCGCCAGTTCGGTCACGTCCTGCTGCGTATAGCCGCCATCGACGCCGAGGGTGTGCAATTCCATCAACTCGCGCGCATAGTTTTCGTTCAGACCGACGGCCTTGGCCTGCGCGCCTTTGCCACGCCCGGGCCGCAGACCTGGCGCTTCCGACAACCAGTTGTCGAGGTAGAACAGCATCGCCGGATGTTTGGCAGTGGCGCCCAGCAGATCGCGAAAATTACCCAGCGCATAAGGCCGGATCGCTTCCTGCTCGTAGTTGCCAACCAGCACCCGATCCATCCCCTTGCCGCTGAAGACATTGAAATGGTTGAACCAGAAATCGACCATCACTTCCTGCAACTGCTGCGGGCTTTCGACTGCGCGCAGCAGCCGCGCCTCGCCGGTTTCCAGCGCGACCTGCCGATACAGATCGCGCCGCTCGGCCTTGCCAGCTTCGACATCGCGGCGCGCCGTGGCGGCGGCAGCCCGGAAACGCGTCACCAGCTCGTGTACCGGCCAGCGGGTAGTCGGCAAGGCATCCAGGCGCTCGGACAGCGCAAGCGGCAGCGGCAGACGCTGCGGGTGCAGCTGCTCGTCGATGTAGGCATCGATGCCGATCTGCTGCACATGCTGCAGGTCCCCCGGCGCCGGGCCGAAGCTGATGCGATTCAAGACGTGAAGCGCCTGCGCTTCGTCGGCCGCTGCCAGTGCATTCAGCGGCGCTGCCAGGGCCACGCAGGCCGACAGCAGCAGACACCGTCCCATCAGGCCTGAAACAAGCGATCGAATCATCGAGTCATGCTCCTGTGTTGCGCCTACCCTGAAACCGGTGACGCCCGCCACCGTCCAGGATCCTGCAACAAGGGGCCATTTGACACCACGATGTTTGCAACTTCATTGCCGGATTGCAAAGGCAGGCAAAGGCTGACAAAACGCCGGCGGATGCGGGCAACGTCACTGCGCAGGCAGCATCCGGACCGGCCCATACCAGGCCGAGGCTTCCGAACGCGTGTTGTCGGTATCGGTCATCAGGCCGATCGACAGCAGCGCACCCGGTTGTTCGCCATAGGCCTTGACGAAGTCGGCCCGCACATCGCGCTCATAGTTGAGCCAGCGGCCCACCTTGTCCGGGCCGGTTTCCATCACCAGCTTGCGGATCCGACTGGTTCTGGGGTTGATGATCACCGATTCGATCGGGCGCCGGTTGCTCCACACATACATCAGCGTGGCATATGGCAAGGGCTCGCCGGTGATGGCCTCGGCGAGTTCCGACAACATGGCATCCTTGGCCGAGAACGTCGAGCGGTCGCCCTCGAATGCCAGGATCAGCCGCACCGGCGAATCATCGGACTCGCGCCGCGTCATGTCGGCCGCGTCGATCATGCCCGGCACCAGCCACGAGAACTGCAAACGACCCAGCGCTTCGGGTTCAACACGAACCTGCCGGCGCACCATGCTGGCCGACGAGACCGCGCTCACCATCAACGCATCGCGACCATCCTTGCGCTGCGGCGCATAACGGCTGGCACGCTTGCCTGGGAAGCTGAGGTGCGTCCATCGCGAGTCGGCGGGCGGGCTCGACGAGGCGCGGGCCCAGCCGCTGGTCGCCAGTGCATCGGCCGCGTCCGGCGAGCCAGTCGCGCAGCCAGCCAGCAGGGCCAACACAGCGAGCATGAACGTGCACCACGAAAGACGGCACACGGCGGTTCTGTTCATCATCGTTGCGCGGGTTGCGAGGCTGGCATTGTCAGGCCTGGCGGCTCGTCAGCCTCGAGGCGGACAATCCATTGACTGACGCCCTGTCCATGCGACCATCCAACGATGAAACCCAAACTCGACCTGATCGTCTACGGTGCCACCGGCTTTACCGGCCGCTTGATCGCGGAATATCTGCACGCCACTTACGGGGTTGCTGGCAAACTGCGCTGGGCGATGGCTGGACGCAGCCTGGACAAACTGGCGCAAGTGCGCCGCGCGATCGGCGCCGGAACCCGGCTGCCGCTGATTGCCGCCGACGCGACCAATCCGGATGACCTAGCCAAACTGGTCGGCGGCACCCGCGCATTGATCACCACGGTCGGCCCTTACCAGCGTCATGGCGAGGAACTGGTCAAGGCGTGCGCGCATGCCGGAACCGATTACCTCGACCTGTGTGGCGAGCCGGTCTGGATGGCTCGCATGATTCCGCTGCTCGAACGTCCGGCCAAGGCCAGCGGTGCACGCATCGTCTTTTCATGCGGATTCGATTCGATCCCCTTCGACCTGGGCGTGGTTTTTCTGCAGTACGAGGCCAAGCGCCGCTTCGGCGCCGCGCTGCCGCAGGTCGGCGGTCGGGTGCTGTCGATCAAGGGCGGCCTGTCGGGCGGCACCGCCGCCAGCGCGCTGGCCACCTTCGAGGAGATCGCCGACGATCCGCAACTGGCGCGCACGATGGCCAATCCGTTCGCGCTGACGCCCGGTTTTCGGGGCCCGGCGCAGCCCGACGGCGAATCGGCCACCTACGACGAACTGGCTCAGTCGTGGACCGGGCCGTTCATGATGGCAACCATCAATACGAAAAACGTCCACCGGACCAACGCGCTGCGCGGTCATCCCTGGGGCTACGACTTCCGCTACGACGAACGCCTGATGACCGGCCGCGGGCCGAAGGGCCGCCTGCAGGCCGTTGCGCTGGCAGCGGGCAGCCGCGCGCAGGCGGCATTGTTGTCGTTCGGCCCCAGCCGCAACCTGCTGCAGCGCATTGCGCTGCCGCGCCCAGGCGACGGCCCGCCACCGGAGGCGCGCGAGCGCGGCCGCTACGACCTGCGCTTCTACGGCCGCAGCGCCGACGGCCGCCACACACTGGCCGCATCGGTAAAGGGTGATCGCGATCCGGGTTACGGCTCGACCTCGAAGATGATCGCCGAGGCCGCGTTGTGCCTGCTCGACGATGTCGATCACGACGCCACACCGGGCGGCGTCTGGACGCCGGGGGCGGCGATGGGACTGGCGCTGGTGCGACGTTTGCAGCAGCACGCCGGCCTGCGCTTTGCGATCGAAGACAAGACGGCGATCCAGAGCTGAGGCTGCAGAGCGCCGGTTGATGGGCCGGGTAGCATCGGCGCATGACCGCTGCACGTTTGATGGCCTCGCTGCTGGCGCTGATCACGCGCCTGATCACCGGTGCGCAGGGCCACTGGAAGGGCTGTCCGCCGGAGGCCACGCAGCGCATCTATTTCGCCAACCACCAGAGCCACCTCGACTGGGTCTTGATCTGGGCCGCGCTGCCGCGCGAGTTGCGCGAACGCACCCGGCCGATCGCCGCGCGCGACTACTGGGCGTCGAGTCCGTTTCGCAAATGGCTGACCAGCGAGGTCTTTCGCGCCGTCTATGTGAGCCGCCAGCGCACCGATGATCAGGATCCGCTCGAGCCGCTGATCGACGCGCTGGGCAATGGTGATTCGCTGGTGATCTTTCCCGAAGGCACACGCAGCAACAAGGGGCTGCCGCAGCCATTCAAGAGCGGCTTGTATCACCTGGCGCAGCAGTTCCCTGATGTGCAACTGGTGCCGGCCTGGATCGACAACGTGCAACGCGTGATGCCCAAGGGCGAGGTGGTGCCGGTGCCGATCCTGTGCTCGGTC
>JBDTQC010000133.1:0-8016 GCA_039932405.1 Ideonella sp. | reverse complement strand
CGTAAGTGAGGAAGCGGGTCACGACCGGTGCGTACATCGCGTCGGCCATGCCAGGTTTGCTGCCATACAGAAATGGGCCGTCGCCATTGGTCAGGCATTCGGTCCAGATGTCGATGATCCGATCGATGTCAGCTTGGGCACCCGCCCAGATCTTGAAGCCCGGGTGGTGAGCCTTCAGATTCATCGGCAGCGCCGAGCGCAAATTGGCAAAGCCCGAGTTCATTTCGCCGCTGACTGATCGGCAATGGGCTCGCGCCAGCCGGTCGGTCGGCATCAGGCCCGCATCCGGGCAGATCTCGTTCAGATATTGCGCAATCGCCAGCGTATTCCAGACCTTCGCACCGTCGTGCGTCAGGCAGGGAACTCGAATGGAAGGGGCCAGCAGCAGCAATTCCTTGCGCGCATCGGCATCGTCGGGCGAGACGATCACCTCCTCGAAAGGCAGGCCCGAGAACTTGACCATCAGCCATCCACGCAGCGACCACGACGAATAATTCCTGCTGCTCAGCGTCAGGCTGGCGATGGCCTGCGGCGTCGAATTGGCAGCCGCTGCCGGCTTGTCTACGGCTGCTGCGCCTTTCCCGCTTCGTTTGGCAAGGCTTGTTTCCGCGACAGATCGGCGTTGAGGCTTGGCCGCGGTCTTCGATGCGGTGGCAGTGGTGCGCATGTCGGCGGATCTCCAGGGGCGTGACGGGAAGGCGGTCGCGCTTCCTGCGTGCAAGCCCTGTGCCAAACCAATGCATGCTGGCGCGCAAGTTGCAGGCTCCAGCCTGTCGAACGAACGAAAACACACCGGAGCAACCATGATGTATCACGCCTATCAGGCTCATTCCGACTTGATGTCGCCTGTGCGCGGGCTGACGAATGCAACGGTTCCGATGCTCGATGCCATCCATCCGGGCTTTGGCGGCATCTCGCCCGCAAGGCGGCTGTCGGCTGCCTGCAAGACGTTCAGCATGGCCGAAGTCACCCATCGAAGACGGCCGTTCGACATCCCGATGGTCATCGTCGAAGGCCAGGAATTCGGCATCACGGAGGTCGCCGCCCGTGTGACGCCGTTCGCGACGCTGTTGCACTTCCGCAAGGACCGAGGCACACCGCAACCCAAGGTGCTTATTGCCGCGCCGATGTCCGGCCATTTCGCGACCTTGCTGCGCGACACGGTTCGCACCATGCTCGCCGATCACGACGTCTACATCACGGATTGGCACAACGCCCGCGAAGTGCCGCTGGCTGCGGGGCGCTTCGGGCTCGATGAATACACCGCGCACCTGATCGAATTCCTCGAAGTTCTCGGCCCGGGGGCGAGTCTGGTATCGATTTGCCAACCCTGCGTCGCGTCTCTGGCGGCGGTAGCCGTGATGTCCGAAGACGACAACCCCGCCACGCCGGTCAGCCTGGTGCTGATGGCCGGCCCGATCGATTGCCGGATCAGTCCAACCGCGGTCAACAAGCTGGCGGCAAGCAAGGACATTCGCTGGTTCGAGAAAAACCTGATCAGCACCGTGCCTTGGCAGCACCTGGGTGCCGGGCGACGTGTCTACCCGGGCTTCATCCAGTTGACCGCGTTCATGAGCATGAACACCGAGCGCCATCGCAACGCCTTCCGCGAATACTACGAGTTGCTCTGCGAGCCCGAACCGGACGTCGAGCAGGTGCTCAAGGCCGAAGCCACGCGTACCTTCTACGAGGAATATCTGGCCGTCGCAGATCTGCCGGCCGAGTTCTACCTCGAGACCGTCGAGAAGGTCTTCCAGACCTGCGATCTGCCTCGCGGAAAACTCAGCTTCCGCGGGCGCAGCGTCAGGCCGGCAGCGATCCGGCGAACCGCGCTGATGACCGTAGAGGGCGAACGTGACGACATCTGCGCCATCGGCCAGACGCTGGCAGCGCACGACCTCTGCTCCAGCCTGCGACCCTACATGCGGACCCATTACGTCCAGGCCGGCGCGGGTCACTATGGCGTGTTCAGCGGCAAACGCTGGCAAGGCCAGATCTATCCACTGGTTCGGCGAGTGATCCAGGTTTCCCAATGAGACGCTGACCAACAGGATGATCGTTCGTCGTTGCCCGGCAACACTGCACGAGCTTTCGGATCAGTCGAGTGGTAAGTTAGGCGGTTCCGAAACATTCGGATACGCTAAGCACAACGACCACCTGGAGCATTCGTGATGAAACAGACCCGCCGTAAACAGCTGACAGTCATAGGCGCTGCGATGCTTCTTGCCGCTTGCGCAACCCCGCCAGGACAGCCGCCGGCCGCGTCCTCGCCGTCATCCAGCCCCGCGCCGAGGCCGATGCCCACACCCGCCAGACCGGCGCCGGCAGCTGCGCCGATGGCGCCTTCGTCGATCGGCACGCTGGAAACCATCCTGAAGCGGGTAGCCGGCGACAAGGATGTCCAGATCACCAGGACATCGACCGGCGCCCTGCTGATGCGCGCCACAGGCGACACGGCATTCCGCACAGGCAGCTCGTCGCTGACTCCCGCGTTCTCCGATTTTCTGAAGCAGTTGGCCAATGGACTGCAGACCTACGGCCATCTGTCGATGAAGGTGACCGGCCACACCGACAACACCGGCGATGCCCAGCTCAACGAAAAGTTGTCTGAGGCCCGGGCAGCGTCGACCATCAACTTTCTGGTCAGCCAAGGCGTCGGCGCAAACCGGATGCTGGCTGAAGGCAAGGGTCAGGCTGACCCGATTGCCAGCAACGACACAGCTGAAGGTCGGGCATCGAACCGCCGTGTCGACATGCTGATCATCGAGCTACCGCGGTAACCGCCGCGATCCGATGGCTCGCAGCTTGCGCCAACCGGCTCTACCTGCCGGTTCTTTCAAATCGGCGTGATTTCATGGCATCGGGTCAATTCGGTCATGCCCTAGGGAAACTGTGCGTGGATATTGCGCGACACGGCGCCTGTACAAGGCGAGGTGACCGGCACAATTGCATGTTGATCGAGGCATCGGAGTCTTCCAATGAAAAAATTAATTGCATTCGCGGCACTTGGCGCCGTCGCCCCCTTCGTGATGGCACAAAGCAACGTGCAGATCTACGGCGTCCTCGATGCCGGTCTTGCACATGTGACAGGCTTGCGCGGCGGCAGCCAGAACCAGCTGGTCAGCGGCATCATGGACGGCTCGCGACTGGGCTTCAAGGGCAATGAGGACCTCGGTGGGGGCTACCGGGCCTTGTTCACGCTGGAACACCGCCTTGAACTCGACACCGGCGGCATCAGCAATCGCCCTCAGTCGGGCGCGCAGTTGCCTGACCGCTTCAACAACGCAGCGCTGCTGGGCCTCGTTCCGGCCTTGCACCCGGCAGCCAGCGGCGTTGCCGCCAACATCGGCAACACGCTCGGCGTCAACCTGGACGGTCGCTTCTGGGACAGGCAGATCTATGTCGGACTGGTGACGCCTTTCGGTGGCTTCCTGGCGGGCCGGCAATATACGCCGGGCTATGAAGTGGCGGCGGCTTTCGATACGACGGAAACCCAGTCGGCGCTCTCGGGCGGTCAGGTGGGTTCATTTCCGCCAACGGTCGATATCCGACTGAGCAATACGGTGGCGTACCGAATTGTCCAGGGTCCGATCTCGGCCGCGGTGATGTACGGCCTCGGCGAAGGCAGCACCACCACTGGCCGCTTCATCGGCATCAACGGCATCTACCGGACTCCTGCCTTCGCGGCCGGTCTGGCGTACAACACCCGTGAAAACGAATTCGGTCAGAAATCCCTGACCAGCTCGATCGCTGGGGTTTCGGTCGGCCTCGGGCCGGGCACCGCAGTTGGTCAGTTCATGCAGGTCAAGGACGACAACCCGAGCGGTCTGTCATCGATTTCTGCATCACTGACTCCGTTGACCGGCGCGGCAACTGCCCGCGTGGTGCAAAACGCATTCGTCAGCGCAGTTCGGCAGGATTCGCGTGTCTACCACGTCGGCTACCGCCTGCCGATGGGCATGCACAAGCTGTACGTTGCCTACACCTACCTTGACGATCGGCGCGGCACCAACTCCGACACCTCATCGTTCGGGGCCGCGTTTACCTATGGCTTTTCGAAGCGCACCGACCTGAATTTCGTGCTGGTTCGCTTCAACAACAAGAACCTGGCCCAGGCCGCTCCCGGTCAAGCCGGCATGCTGGGTGGCGTGACCGCCAGCGCGGGCAAGGATTCCACCAGCGTCACGGTCGGTCTGCGTCACCGCTTCTGAGCGTCGCCTCTCCTGGCGCCTGCCGCGCCCAGGGTCCGGGCGGCGGATTCAAACTAGGCCCTTGTCGAAGCGACAAGGGCCTTTTTCAATGGGAAATCATTCGGTCTGGATATTGGCATCCTTGATCAACTGACTCCAGCGCGTCAGATCCGTGCCGATCAGACTGCGGAAATCTCCGGGCGTACCGGGCTGCGCCACGGCACCTTCACGGGCAAGCAATTCACTCACTTCCGGCGTTGAAATCACGGCATTCAACTCCTCGTTGACGCGCTTGACGATGGCTGGCGGCAATTGCGCCGGACCAAGCAGCCCCCACCAGACCTCCAGCTTGAAGCCCGGCACCCCCGCCTCTGCCACTGTTGGCAACTCCGGCGCCAACGGTGATCGCTGCGCTCCGGTCACGGCAAGCGCGCGCATCTTGCCCGCGCGGATGTGCGGAACCACTGAAGCCAGGCTCGGAAGCAGCATCTGAAGTCGACCGCCCATCAGATCCGAGAACGCCGGTCCGATTCCCTTGTACGGAACGTGCAAGAGTTTCACCTTCGCCGCCGACGCGAGCAGCTCGGTGCCCAGGTGGTTGATGCCACCGATCCCGGCAGATCCATAGGTGATCGTTCCCGGCTTGGCGCGCGCGAGGTCGAGAAACTCCTTCAGCGTCGTGATCTTGGTCTCGTTGGACACCACTACCGCAAAATAGCCGGCACCCACCTGCCCGATTGGCTCCAGATCCTTGACAGGGTCGTATGGCAGCTTCTTGCCGCTGGCCGCGTTGGTCGTCAGCGAGGTAGAAGCGAACAGCAGTGTGTATCCGTCAGGCACTGACTTGGCCACGAAGTCAGTTCCCAGCGTTCCGCCCGCACCACCCTTGTTCTCGACCAGCACGGTCTGACCGAGTCGGGCACTCAGCTTGTCTGCCAGCACACGCGCAATGTTGTCATTGCTGCCGCCCGGAGCGAATGGCACGACGAGCTTGATCGGGCGGTTCGGCCAGGCGCCTTGCGCGAAGACGTGCATCGGCAGCACAGCCGCGACCACGCCCGCAGCCAGCAAAGCGCGGCGGGTGGAACGCTTGAAATGTGGCATTCGGGTCTCCGTTCACCGACGTGGTCGGCATTTGTTGTGAATCAACGATTGCGTTCTCATATCTTGTCAGGCTGCGTCGGCGCTTCCGCGATCCGCTCACCGATGACCCCTGCAGCGCGCAAGGCCGCCAGTTCCTCGGCACTGTGGCCGAGCCAGCTACCGAAGACGGCATCGTTGCTCGCGCCGAGCGGCCGGCTCGGCTCGATCGGCACACGCGCCGATCCGCCGAAGACCAGCGGCGAATGGGGCAGAACCACGCGCCCGAGAGCCGGATGATCGATCCACTGCAGGCTGCCGCGCGCGTGCATGTTTTCGTCGTGCATCACCTCCGACAGGTCGCGCACTGGCGCGCACGGCACTTTCGCATCGAGCATGCGGCGCGCCACTTCGTGTCTGGCCAAGGTGCCGGTCCAGCCTTCGATCAGTTCGTCAACCGAAGCGAAATTCGCGACGCGCGACGCGCGGGTCAGGAAGCGCGGATCGTCTTTCAGATCGCTGCGGCCCATCACGTCGAGGATCGCACGGAAGTGGTGGTCACCGGGGGCGTTCAACACCACGTAGCCGTCACTGGTGCGGTAGACGTTGTAGGGCGAAATGCCCAAGCCACCGTGCCGGTTGCCGGTGCGCGCCGGTGCCGCAGCGCCACGGGCGTGCAGCATGCCCAGGTTGGAGGCGAGCGATGCATAGGTGGCGTCCTGCATTGACACTTCGACCACCCGTCCAAGCCCGGTACGCTCGCGCTCGTACAGTGCTGTCATGATCGCGGCGTACAGATGGATGCCAGCCATGAAGTCACACATTGCGGCCCCCGATTTGACCGGCGGCTGGTCCGGGAAACCGGTCGAATTGATGACGCCGCACATCGCCTGCATGACCAGGTCCATCGCCGGGTAGTCACGGTAAGGGCCGTTCGTGCCATAACCCGAACTCGAGCCATAGATCAGGCGTGGATTGATGCGCTGCAGATCGGCAGCGCCGAGGCCCAGGCGGTCCATCACGCCAGGCGCGAAATTCTCGACCAGTATGTCGGCTCGTGTGGCCATCTCGCGCAGCAGCTCGCGGCCCTGCTCGGCTTTCAAGTTCAACGTGACCGGCTGCTTGTTCGAGTTCAGCATCGCGAACGGCAGCGCTGCACCGCCCATGTCACCGCGGCTACGCAGGTGTTCGCCACCGAACGGTTCGACCTTGATCACGGTCGCTCCGGCCAGCGCCATCAGCAGGGTTGCGTAAGGCCCGTTGTAGACGTGCGAAAGATCGATCACGGTGATGCCGGACAGCGGTTGCCCGCTTCGTGCATCGCCGGCGTGATCCGATGGATTCGCTGACATGTTGTCTCCGGAATTCATGGCTTTTGGCTGATCGGCATCTCCGACTCCCTGCGATCGGGACACTGGTCCTGGCACGCGTCGGGCGATTGATCAAATTGTTCAGCTGTCAGAATGTACCCATGCCGAGGAAGCCCTCGACCGGGTCGAAATCCTCGACCAGTTTCTTGCCGACCAGGTCTTTCAAGGCCTCGGTGGCACCGCCGCCCAGCGTGCCATAGCGCACGCCGCGGTAAATGCGCGAGATCGGATAGTCATCAGTAAAGCCATATCCGCCGTGCACCTGCAGCGCCTCGCTGGCAACACGGATCGCCATCTCGTTGACAAACATCTTGGCAATCGCCGCCTCGTGCGGATCGGGGAATGGGTTGGCCGTCAGGCAGGCGCGCCACAGCAGGCTGCGGCCAGCCTCGATGTCGCGGTACATCTCGGCCAGCTTCCACTGGATACCCTGGAAGCCGCTGACCGACTGGCCGCGGATCTGCCGCTCGCGCACGTATTTGATCGCCTCTTCGAACGCGGCCTCGGCCAGTCCGAGCGACACGCTCGGATTCAGGCAGCGTTGCGTGTTGAAGGCGCTGAGCAGCTTCTTGAAGCCGCCTTCGCGAAGGATCACATTCTCGAGCGGCACCTCGACGTTGTTGAACTGGATCTCCGCCAGGTACTCACCGCCCATCGTGTGGTAGCGCGCCGTCACCTCGAAGCCCGGATCGTTGCGGTTGACCAGCACACAGCCGATACCGTCGCGTCCTGGCGTGCCGTTGATGCGCGTGAAGACGACGAACCACTCGGCCTCGTTGGCGCGGCTGATCAGCGTCTTGACGCCATTGACGACGGCACGGTCGGCCTCGATGACGGTGTTGGTCCGGTAGTTGGGCACGTCTGTGCCGGCATGCGGCTCGGTCATGCAAACCGCCAGGTGGTAATCACCGGAAGCCACCTTGGGCAGGATCTTGCGCTTCATGCTTTCGGGGGCATAGGCAACGATTGCACGCGTCTGCACGCCGACCATGCCCATCAGACCCATCGCCGTGACGTAACAACCCTTGGCGACCTCTTCGATGATCAGCGCGGTGTCGAACACGCTCAGATCAGAGCCGCCATATTCCTCGGGGATCGACATGCCCAACACGCCGATCTTCGCCAGCGCATTCAAGTTATCCCACGGATAGGTACCGTCGAGATACTTGAGCGAGTTACCGCGAAAGTCCATGCCGTGTGAAAGGTCGCGAACCGCTCCGACCAGCGCGCGTTGATCGTCGGAGAGTTTCAATTTTGCGTAGCTCATGAAGGGTATCCAGGTTTCGTTGTCGATTGATCTGAGCGCGAGATGCGCCGCGGTAGCGTTCAGCGTGTCCCGCGTCATGATCGCGGACGAAGATGGCGCAGTCGGCGAA
>JBDTQC010000132.1:0-8054 GCA_039932405.1 Ideonella sp. | reverse complement strand
CT
This sequence comes from Ideonella sp., assembly GCA_039932405.1. Classification (GTDB taxonomy): domain Bacteria; phylum Pseudomonadota; class Gammaproteobacteria; order Burkholderiales; family Burkholderiaceae_C; genus Ideonella_A. The sequence goes on along the minus strand of JBDTQC010000132.1, from coordinate 8,052 downwards.
TTCATTCGCTGCCCCAACTGACCAGGCAGTTTCCGAATGTCGCCCGCATGCCGGTCTCGATGCGCATCGTGCTCGAATCAGTGCTGCGCAATTGCGATGGCAGGAAGGTCACGACCGAGCATGTGGCGCAGCTGGCCAACTGGCAGCCGAATGCATCGCGCAGCGAAGAGATTCCGTTTGTCGTCGCCCGCGTCATCCTGCAGGACTTCACCGGCGTGCCCTTGCTGGTCGATCTTGCAGCGATGCGCAACGTTGCTGCGGCCATGGGCAAAGATGCAAAAGCGATCGAGCCGCTGGTGCCGGTCGACCTGGTGGTCGACCACAGCGTGATGGTCGACTTCTACGGCAGCAAGAAGGCGCTGGACCTGAACATGAAGCTCGAGTTCAAGCGCAACGTGGAGCGCTATGAGTTCATGAAATGGGGCATGCAGGCCTTTGATACGTTTCGTGTCGTTCCGCCCGGCTTCGGCATCGTGCACCAGGTGAATCTGGAATACCTGGCGCGCGGCGTGCACCAGAGCAAACCGGCGCAGCGCGGCGAGGCGCCGCTCTACTACCCCGATTCGCTGGTCGGCACTGACAGCCACACGACGATGATCAACGGCATCGGTGTGGTCGGCTGGGGCGTCGGTGGCATCGAGGCGGAAGCGGGCATGCTCGGCCAGCCGGTCTATTTCCTGACGCCGGACGTGGTCGGCTTCGAACTGCGCGGCCGCCTGCGTGAAGGCGTCACGGCCACCGACCTCGTCTTGACGGTCACCGAAATCCTGCGCCAGCACAAGGTGGTCGGCAAGTTCGTCGAATTCTTCGGCGAAGGCACCGCCAGCCTTGCAGTGCCCGACCGCGCAACGATCGGCAACATGGCACCTGAATACGGTGCCACGATGGGCTTTTTTCCGGTCGACGAACGCACCATCGATTATTTCCGCGGCACCGGACGCACGAAAGCCGAGATCGAGGCATTCGAAGCCTATTTTCGCGCGCAGAAGTTGTTCGGAATTCCCAAGGCCGGCGAAATCGACTACTCGCAGGTCGTCACGCTCGATCTGGGCAGCGTTGCACCCAGCCTGGCCGGACCGAAGCGGCCGCAGGATCGCATCGAGATCGGCCAACTCGAGTCCCGGTTCGAGGCGCTGTTCTCGAAGCCGCCCGGCGAAAATGGTTTCAACCAACCCGCCGAGCGCCTGACACAGCGCTTCGAGCTGTCTTCAGCCGGTCAGTCTGCCCAGCACAACGAGATCAACGCTGTAGAGCCGGGCGCGCCACGCCAGGTTGTCGAGATGATCGCCAACAAGCCGACGATGAGCGCTGCGCATGCCAAGCCGTCACCATCGAAGCCGCCGCTGACGATCGCCGATGGCGATGTGCTGATTGCTGCGATCACCTCGTGCACCAACACCTCTAATCCGGGCGTGCTGCTGGCGGCCGGGCTGCTGGCGAAAAAAGCCGTCGAAGCCGGGCTGAAGGTAGCGCCGCATATCAAGACATCGCTGGCACCAGGGTCGCGGATCGTCACCGAATACCTCGAGAAGGCCGACCTCCTGAGGTACCTGGAAAAACTCGGCTTCTACCTCGCTGGCTACGGCTGCACAACGTGCATCGGCAACGCCGGCGATCTGGCCGCCGAGATCAACGAAGCAATCACGAGCAACGATCTGGTCTGCGCAGCGGTGCTGTCGGGCAATCGCAATTTCGAGGCCCGCATTCATCCGAATATCAAGGCCAACTTCCTGGCCAGCCCGCCACTGGTGGTCGCCTACGCGATCGCCGGCACGGTACGGCGCGACCTGATGACCGAACCCGTGGGCCTCGGCAAGGGCGGCAAGCCCGTTTACCTCGGCGACATCTGGCCAAGCAGCGACGAGATCAATCGCCTGATGAAATTCGCGATGAACGGTGCGGCATTCAAGGCCAACTACGACAAGGTCGCGACTGATCCGGGCCAGCTCTGGAAGCGGATCAAGGGGGTCAGCGGTCAGGTCTACAGCTGGCCGAAATCGACCTACATCGCCGAACCGCCCTTCTTTGATGGTTTCGACATGACTCCGCCGCCGGCCGCCGCGGCGATCTGCGGTGCGCGGGCCATGGCGCTGTTCGGCGATTCGATCACCACCGACCACATCTCGCCAGCTGGCTCGATCATGGAGGATTCGCCGGCCGGAATCTGGCTGAAGGGACGCGGCGTGATGAAGCCCGACTTCAATTCATACGGCTCGCGCCGCGGCAATCACGACGTGATGATGCGCGGCACCTTCGCCAACGTGCGGATCAAGAACCTGATGCTGCCGCCCGACGCCAACGGTTCTCGAGAAGAAGGCGGCTTCGCGTTGTTCCAGCCGACCGGCGAGAAGATGTTCATCTACGACGCGGCGATGCGCTACATCGCCGAAAAGACGCCCACCGTGATATTCGCCGGCGAGGAATACGGCACCGGATCGTCCCGCGACTGGGCCGCCAAGGGAACGGCCCTGCTCGGCATCAAGGCTGTGGTGGCGCGCAGTTTCGAGCGCATCCACCGCAGCAACCTGGTTGGCATGGGCGTGCTGCCGCTGCAATTCAAGGCCGGCGAAAGCTGGGAGTCGCTCGGGATTCGTGGCAACGAAACCTTCGACATCGTGCTGGCCGAAGAGCTCCAGCCACAACAAGGGGCAACCCTGTTGATCCACGCGCCCGATGGAAGCCGCCGCCAGGTCGCGCTGACGCTGCGAATCGATACAGCCATCGAAGTCGACTACTACCGCAATGGCGGCATCCTGCCGTATGTGCTGCGGCAGTTGTTGGCCGCCTAGTTGTTGGTGGCCTAGACGTTTGGCCAAGCGGTCGCGGCGGCGGCCTTGCCGCCGACCCGCGCAGCCCTAGCCCAAAGCGGGGTCGTTCAACCCAGATGCGCGGTGCGCAAACACCACGCTGTCGAAGCCGACGGTCAGTTCACCGCCGCGCCAGCGCACAACTGGTCGTTTGATCACGCTTGGCTGGGCCCGCATCAGATCGGCAGCCGAGGCTGCATCCTGGATCGATGCCTTGGCCTGATCGTCGAGCTTGCGCCACGTTGTCCCTTGGCGGTTCAGCAGTTTTTCCCAACCCAGCTCTGCCATCCAGGTGGCCAGGTGCTCGGCTGGAACACCCAGTTTCTTGAAATCGTGAAAGCGGTGGGCCACGCCGTTGGCAGTCAGCCAGCCGCGAGCGAGTTTGACCTTGTCGCAATTGCCGATCCCGTGGACGATCACCTCTGGTTCCGCGTTTGCAGGACGGTGGCTTTCCATCAGCGGTCGGTGTCGAACAGGCTGTCGCACATGGGATCGGGGCCATAGGCGGTATCGACGACCTTTCCTGCATCACCCATGCCAACCTGGAACCACTGGCAGAACGGGTTTTCGAAACGATAAGCCCAGACATCCTGCGACTGGAAACCGAGCCGCCAGACCGTGGACGGCGCGCCCACTGCACGCAGAACCTCCTGACGATTCATGCCCGCCAGGATCGCGTTGAAACGCGCTTCGGTATGAACCTGGGCCGATGCCAGCAAGCGATCATTCGAATCGAAATCGAACATGTACTTCAAGGGGCTGTACGTGCCGCCGCGATACTCTAGCCGGCTGGTGGCGAGCCCGCTCGGATCGACTCGCAAATAAGGCGATGCAGGCGCCGGCTGGGGCAACTGGTAGACGCTGCTGGGCGGCCCCATGGCCTGCATGACCTGATCGCGCGTACTGCCGGGCGGCAGACTCTGCGCGACATTGGCGCAGGCGCCCAGCGTGGTGATCAGGCATCCTGCCAACACCCATTTGATCGAGCCACCGATGTAACGTCCTATCAGCTCCAATGTTGCTGTCATCGCAGTTCTCCCGCTGTTCGATCGTGGTCTGGCATCCCGACGACCATTCTCCCCATTGGGACACCCGGGGTCAGTCGGGTGGATGCAATGCCCCTGATGAAGTGTCTGCGATGCTCATGAGAGGGTTGGCTGGCTGGTTCTGCTGGAAGCGGACATTCAAGCGACCGCGCGCAACTGGCTCGCTTCGCGCGCCAACCTGGTGATGCCCTGCCAATCCTTTGCCTCGATCAGCTCGGCGGGCGTCAGCCACGAGCCACCGCAGACCTTGACATTCGAGAGCGCCAGAAATTGCGGCGCTGTCTGCAGCGTGATGCCCCCGGTCGGACAGAACGCGACTTCCGGAAACGGTCCGGCCCAGGCCTTCAACATCGGCATGCCGCCGGCGGCCGTTGCGGGGAAGAATTTGAGGAAATCCATGCCGTCGTCCTGGGCCATCATGATTTCACTGGCCGTTGCAACGCCCGGCAGCAACATCAGGCCGGCATCGCGGCAAGCCTTGCCGACCGCACTGGTGTAGCCAGGGCTGACGGCGAAACGGCAGCCGGCATTCAGCGCCGCACGCGCATCTGCAGCATTGCGTACCGTGCCCGCACCGACAATTGCATCCGGCACTGCGCCAGCGATGGCTTCGATGCACTTCAGTGCGACGGGCGTGCGCATGGTGATCTCCAGCACCTTGACGCCGCCGGCCAACAGGGCCTCGGCGACCGGCACGGCGTCTTCGATCCGTTGCAGCACGATGACCGGGATCACCGGACCATGACTGGCCAATGCAAGCGTTTTCATGTGGGTGGGTCCTGAAAGACGGTTTGCAAACCGGCATTCAACAGGAGCCGGTGCAGGTGGAAGGGCGCATCCATCGTAAGGCTTCGGGACGATCACAACCAGGTGACAGCGCCTTCTTCGGCACTGAGCACATTGCGGCGCATGCCGCCGAACAACTCGCGGCCGAGGCCGTGGGCATTGGCCTGCAGCAGTTCAGCGGACAAGACGGCCGCTTCGCGCGCCGCCCATTGACCAGCATCCACAATGACTTCGAGCACACCGGCTGCTGCATCGAGCCTGATCAGATCACCGCTGCGCACCTTGCCCAGCGGTCCGCCAGCCAGCACCTCCGGGACGACGTGAATCGCTGCCGGGACCTTGCCCGAGGCGCCGCTCATCCGCCCGTCGGTCACCAGCGCGACTCGGAAACCCTTGCCCTGCAACACGGCCAGCGGGGGCGTCAGCTTGTGCAACTCAGGCATGCCGTTCGAGCGCGGGCCCTGAAAGCGCACGACGGCGACAAAATCGCGCTCCAGCTCGCCCGCCTTGAAGGCACGCAACAGCGCTTCCTGGGTATCGAAAACGATGGCCGGTGCCTCGATCACATGCCGGTCTTCCGGGACCGACGACACCTTGATGACGGCCCGGCCGAGGTTGCCGGTCAACAACTGCAGGCCTCCATGCGGGCTGAATGGCTGCTCGGTCGTCCGCACGATGTCGGCGTCGCCTCCGGCTTCAGGTGGTGGTTGCCAGACCAAGCGGGTGCCGTCAGGCGCCAGTTCCGGGATCGCGCCGTAGGAACGGATGCCGCTGGCCGAGATGGTCGCGACATCGTCGTGCATGAAGCCGCCCTCGATCAGTTCACGGATCACGAAGCCAGGTCCACCGGCGGCTTGGAACTGATTGACGTCGGCAGCGCCGTTCGGGTAGACGCGGGCCAGCAAAGGCGTGACATGGGACAGCTCGGAAAAATCGCTCCAGTCGATCAGGATGCCGGCTGCTCGTGCCACGGCAACCCAGTGGATCAGGTGGTTGGTCGATCCGCCGGTGGCCAACAGCGCAACCATCGCATTGACGATCACGCGCTCGTCGACCAATCGGCCGATCGGCATGAATCCACGCCCGTCTTCGGCCGAGCGCGTGATCGCCAGAACCCGATCGACCGCTTCGCGCGTCAAGGCTTCGCGCAAGTTCGCATGCGGATGCACGAAGGCGGCCCCGGGCACATGCAGGCCCATCGCCTCGAGCAGCATCTGGTTGCTGTTGGCCGTGCCGTAGAAGGTGCAGGTGCCCGGCCCGTGGTAGGCCGCCGACTCGGCTTGCAGCAACTGATCACGACTGACCTGGCCTTGTGCAAATTGCTCGCGCACCTTCGACTTCGCGGTATTGGACAGACCACTGCTCATCGGCCCCGCCGGTACGAAAACACAGGGCAGATGGCCGAAATGCAATGCGCCGATCAGCAATCCGGGAACGATCTTGTCGCACACCCCAAGCAGCAACGCAGCGTCGAAGACATCGTGGGTCAGGGCCACGGCAGTCGCCATTGCAATGGTGTCACGCGAGAACAGGCTCAGTTCCATGCCCGGCATGCCTTGGGTCACGCCATCACACATCGCCGGCACGCCGCCGGCCACCTGCACTGTCGCCCCGAGGCGTCGTGCCTGATCGCGAATCACCGCCGGAAAGGTCTCATAGGGCTGGTGTGCCGACAACATGTCGTTGTAGGCACTGACGATGGCGATATTTGGCGCCTTCGCTTCGACGACCCTGAATTTGTCACTGGCAGGCAAGCCCGCAAACGCATGCGCGACATTCGCACAGCCCAGACGATCGGGCCCACGCGGGCGGTCGATCATCGATTGAACCCCGGCCAGATAGGCCAGTCGCAGCGCCGCGCTGCGCGCCTGAATGCGCTCGGTGACGAGTCGGACAGTCGGATTCATGGATTGGATGCGGATCTGGTTACCGCATTCGGCGCAAAATTCGATTTTGCTGTAACTAAGTTACATCGTCAATTGCTTTTCACAATGCCGTGAACGGACTCGTTTCCACGCAGCTCAGGACTTGGGCGATGACTTGTGCTTCTCGGCGCGCGCCGCCAAGGCCGCACAGCCCGGCGCGGCATCGTCTGCTGTTCCTGTATCGATCAACGGGATCAGCGCCGCCAGCGGATTGAGCAAAGACAGCAAACCGGCAGCAAGCACCTTTCCAGCCAGCGGCTTGGCCGCCAGCGAAATCGCCGGCGCCGCCATCGTTCCCTTGACCAGGACCGGGGTGCGCAGGGAAAGCGGGCTGAAATCCTTGGGCGACGTTACCGCACGCAGGTCAAGCGACTCGTCGACCAGCGAGATCGCACCGTCCACCCAGACGGTCGAATCACGGGTATCGACGACCATGACCTGCGGCTTCATTACGCCCTTGTCGACACGCAGTTCGGTCAAGGCGCAACTCATCGGCAGCGATTCATCACCCTTGATCAAGACGCCTAGCGCCTGTGCGATATCGAGACCGGCGGCCTCGACCAGCAGATGCGACACACTGCCATCGCGAACCCGCGCCCGCAGGGTGCCGTTCAGACTGGCCAGAATCTGCGCGGTTGACTTGCCCTCCCCATCCAGCTTCGACTGGCCATCCAGACGACCACTGATGTACGGCGGCGTGCCGTCTGAACGCTTGATATTCAGCCATTTTTCAAGCCGAACGTCCTTCCAGCGCAAATCCGAATGCCACATCGCAACCGGCTTGCGTCCATCCAGGCTGACGACACCTGCCAAGCTTCCCGCTGCCGCGCGCGCATCGATGTCCTTGATCGTCAACACCGCGTCCTGAAGCACCAGATGCGCCCGCATCGGCGCGAGCGGCTCGAGGCGGCCGGTGCCGAGGTCAAGCTCGTCGAAAGACAGCAGGACATTGGCATCCATGGCCCGCAACGACGGCAGATCGAACTCGCGAGCGGGCAGAACCCGGCCGGGCCGAGCAGTGGACGCCTTTTTGATCGGGTTGGCGAGATCGACCTCCTGAGTCGTACCAATGGCCGGCCCCAAGTCTTGCAGCAACAGGCGCGACCCACCGACTCGACCTTCGAGCAACCGCCGCTTCGAACCCGCGTCGTACCGAAGCGCAGCATTCAATTGGCTTTTGCCGATGCGCGCGTCGTTGATCCTGGTATTCCAGACGTCATCACGCTTGTCCAAGGCTCCGCGAACCGTGAATGCTGGCGTGGTCGGCAAGGTCACGCCGATCACGTCGCCGACCGCAGCCAGTGACCGGCCGGACAAGAAAAATGATCCATTCAACGATGCAAGCGAAGCAACGCCACGCAACGACCCGTCGAACCGAAGCTGAGCATTACCGACGCTGCCTTCGAGCTTGACCGGCATCGTCCCGTCGCCGGCCCAACCGAGGGCGCCGGAAGATCGAGCCTGCAGCTTGATCGGCAATGCGCGATA
>JBDTQC010000131.1:0-8111 GCA_039932405.1 Ideonella sp. | reverse complement strand
GGGATTTCTCTCCCTGCTCTCTTCGGCGAAGGGCAACCAGACGATCGAGGTGACCGACTGGCCGGTTGCATCGGGGGAATCCCGATCGGTGACGTTCGAGCGAAGCGAGGTCTACGCCGCGGGAGCGAAGATCCCGCTTGGCCAGAATCTCGGCCGTGCAGCCGGCCAACCCGCTGCTGCCGACTATTTGATCGAGTAGACGATCTCGGCCCGGCGATTGCGAGCCCACGCGGCTTCGTTGTCGCCGCTTGCAAGCGGCTTCTGTTCGCCCCAGCTGACGCTTTCGATCATGCCTTCTCGAACACCGAGTGTCGTCAATGCACGCCGCACCGCATCGGCGCGACGCTGACCGAGCGCCAGGTTGTATTCGACGCTGCCACGCTCATCGGTATGGCCTTCGACGCGGACCGGGGTGTTCGGAGCACCGGCCAGGTAGGCCGCATTGCGCGCCAGCAGATCGGTATACCGGGAATCCAGCGTGTACTGGTCGTAGCCAAAAAAGACCGTTCGATCGGCTACCGGACCAACCGGCGCTTGCGAAGTTTGCGGAGGCTGAGCGGCCATGGCGGCCCGGCGGTTCGCTTCAGCCCTGGCTGCTGCAGCGGCCGCTGCGTCCGCTGCAGACTGCGACGACGCCATGCCAGTCGAACCTGAATACGTCTTTTCGGCAGGCGTATTCGCGCAGCCACCAAACAGCAGCACCAGACCAGCGATCGGAAGGATTTTGGAGATTGCGCGCATCGTCTGTTTTGCTCGGATCAGTTGGACATGTCGCACAGTATATATTTGTAACTATCCAAAGCCAACTCCGATGACTGCACATGCGGCCAGTGTCGGCAGCACGCTGACCTTGAAGCGGAATAGCGCGATGCCGGCGATCAGCGCAATTGCTGCGGCAAACCAGTCGAAGCGGCCCCCGAGACTCGCTGGCCACAACACGTGCCCCGCAAAAAATAGCGCGAGGTTCAGGATCACGCCGACGACCGCCGCAGTGATGGCCGACAGCGGCGCAGTGAAGCCCAGTTTGCCGTGCGTCGCCTCGACCAAGGGACCACCGGCGAGTATGAAGATGAACGACGGTAGAAACGTGAAGAACGTGACGACGGTGGCAGCCAGCATGCCGCCAAGAAACAGGCTTTGCGGGCCGAGCACCTGCTGACCCCAGCCACCGACAAAACCGACGAAAGCCACCACCATCATCAATGGACCGGGAGTGGTTTCGCCGAGTGCCAGCCCATCGATCATCTGGGCCGCGCTCAGCCAGTGGTGGGCGTCGACGGCACCTTGGAAGACATAGGGCAGCACCGCGTAGGCACCACCGAAAGTCAGCAGCGCTGCTTTCGTAAAGAACCAGCCCATCTGGGTGAGAGTGCCATGCACGCCACCGGTCGCCAGCAAGATCCCCATCGCCAGCAACCACAGACCCGATCCAACCGACAGCAGCATCACCAAGCGGCGCGATGAATGGCGAGCGTGCGGGGGCGCGGGCGTGTCGTCATCGATCAGTGCGGGTCCGAAGGCATGCTCCGCACCAACTGGCCCGCTGGAAATTACGAATACGACCGGCCAGCGTCGGGCGCCGAAATATCCGATCAATCCGGCGCCCAGCAAGATGCCAGGAAACGGCACCGCGAACGCGAAGATCGCGATGAACGACGCGGCGGCAATCGCCCACATCCAGCCGTTCCTCAGTGCACGTGATCCGATCCGGTAGGCTGCATGCAACACCACCGCCGTGATGGCCGGCTTGATTCCGTAGAAGATGCCGACGACCAGCGGCACATTGCCGAACTTCAGATAGATCCACGACAAGCCGGCCAGAATCAACAGCGACGGCAGGATGAACAACAGCCCGGCAACCAGGCCGCCAAGCGTGCGGTGCATCAGCCAGCCGATGTAGGTGGCCAGTTGCTGGGCCTCAGGACCTGGCAGCAGCATGCAGTAGTTCAAGGCATGCAGGAATCGCTTCTCGCTGATCCAGCGCCGACGCTCGACCAGTTCGGCATGCATGATGGCAATCTGGCCAGCCGGACCACCGAAGCTGATGAAACCGAGCTTCAGCCAGAAACGCAGCGCGACGGCGAAATCGACTTTTGAAGCAGCGGCGGACGGGACAGAGGGAGGACCATCGGAGGGGATCATCGGATGGTGATTATTGTCTGAGGTGTCGCTCGCGTCGCGTCGGGCAAGAGACCGCCTTGGTCGGCCGTACATCCCATTCCGGTATAACCATCCGGAATGGCGCACTCTCCACAAAGTCAGTTTTGCGGACGTGGCGCTACCCCTACAGTCGGCCCCGGCCGCCACCGAGACGGCTGCACCGGAGATCGAAAATGGAAGTCGAATCGAAGCAAGCGCAGATGCAGGCGCACAGCCGCACACTCAAGATCGAACGCGTTGGCGTGTTTCTTGGCGCAAAGGTCACAGGCCTGGACCTTACGCAACCATTGGACAAGGAAACCGTCGACGCGCTGAAGCTGGCGCACGGCGAGCACGGCGTTCTGATCTTTCCCGAACAGCTGATCTCGTCAGACGATTTGAAGCGGTTCGGTCGCTATTTCGGCGAGCTGAGTGTCCACCCCTTTTCCACCAGCACCGCAGACGCCCCCGAGTTGATCGTCTATGACAACAAGGAAGGAAACCCCCCGGCGCCGACGGACATCTGGCACACCGACGAGACGTTTCGCGAAGCCCCGCCGATGGGGACTGCGTTGTGTTCCAAGATCGTCCCCGAAGTCGGCGGCAATACCGCGTTTGCCAGCATGACAGCAGTGTACGAAGGCCTTTCCGACAGGTGGCAACGCTTCCTGTCGGGGCTCGAGGCCGTGCACGATTTCAAGCCCTTCCGTAGTCTTTTTCCGAACGACCGCTCCGGCATCGAGAAAATGCGCAGGTTCGAGGACAAGTATCCGTCCGTCACGCATCCGCTGATCACCGTGCACCCCATCACCGGCCGCAAGGTAATCTTCGTGAACCCGCAGTTCACACTTCACATCAAGGGAATGGCAGAAGATGAGAGCCGGATGATTCTCGACATGCTGTACCGCAAGACACTGGTCCACGAATACCAGTACCGTCACCGCTGGGCGCCCAACATGCTGGTGTTCTGGGACAACCGCAACGTGCAACATTCGGCCCTGCACGACTACTACCCGCAGCGTCGCCTGATGGAGCGCGTCACGATCGCCGGCACGCGACCGATTGCGGCCGATGCGCCGGCAGCGGCGGACGACTTGCGTCGCTACCTGATGCCACCACTCTCGAGGTTCCGCGATGCCGGATTGGCACAAAAGCGCCAGCTAGACCTCGGCTAGCCGGCCGCTCGCGGTTGGCCGCAGCCAACCCGTACGACCACACTGGGCGCGCATCAGCAATGGGTGGCACGCCCGAATCTTTTTTTCGACACCAGGGGACAAATCGATGTTTCGTATCTCTCGCCGCGCGTTGACTGGCGCTTTCATCACCCTCGCAGCGACCGGCCCGGTAGCGACTTTCGCGCAGACCAATTACCCTGACAAGACGATTCGCCTCATCGTGCCGTATCCGCCGGGCGGCTTCACGGACATCCTCGGGCGAATCATCGCCAACGAATTGCAATCTGGCCTTGGCCAAACCGTGATCGTCGACAACAAGGGCGGTGGCGGCAGCACGATCGGCACGGCATTGGTTGCGCGCGCACCGGCGGACGGGTACACCCTTTTGCTGGTGGCGCCGGACTTTGCGATCAACGAGAGCCTGATGGAATCACGGCTGACGTATGACGCTCGCAAGGATTTCACACCGGTGATCCGCGCCGCGTGGTCGCCGATGGTGTTGGTGACGAACCCTTCGCTGCCTGTCAAGAACGTCTCGGAACTGATCGCGCTGGCCAAGGCCCAGCCCGGCAAGATCAACTTCGCCTCGGGTGGCGTCGGGACCGGCTCGCACCTTGCCCTGGAGCTGTTCAAGGCCCGGGCTGGTGTCAACCTGGTTCATGTGCCTTACAAGGGCAATGGCCCGGCCTCCACCGACCTGCTGGGCGGGCAGGTTGCCGGCATGTACCTTCAGTACGCAGTCGCGAAGCCGTTCATTGCCAGCGGCCGATTGCGCGTGCTGGCGACGCCCAGCGGCAAGCGCTCACCGGCCATGCCCGATGTGCCCACCATCGCCGAAAGCGGGCTCCCCGGGTTCGACGTAGAACCCTGGTTCGGCATCGTCGCACCCGCTGGAACGCCGCCGGCCGTCGTCAACCGCCTCAACGCGGAGATTGCAAAAGTCATGCAGCAACCGGGCGTGAGGGAAAAGCTGGCCGCGGTCGGCGCGGTGCCCTCTCTTTCGACGCCACAGGAGTTCGCAACATTCATTGATACCGAAGTGACGCGCTGGGCTGACGTGGTGAAAGCATCGGGCGCCAAGGTCGAATAGCCCGCGGCCCGATCCAGCCTGAGCTGCTGGCGGCTGATCTGTAGTCGGTCTGCCGCCCTGTGGCGGGACTGTCATCCCGACGTCGTCAGCTTGCTGCCCAGCGTTATTCCGGTTGGTTATCCTTCGGAATGCCGAAGATGGACCGACTCAAGATCCGCCACTTGCGCGCGCTGGTCGCCGTTGCTGAACAGGGCAGCTTCGTGCGCGCCGCCGGTGTGCTGTCCATCACCCAACCCGCCGTGTCGAAAACGCTGGCGGAGTTGGAGGACATCGTCGATCGGAAACTGCTGAAACGCACGCCCCGCGGTGTCAAGCTGACCGCGGCGGGCAGCGTGCTGCTGCGCCATGCCGGGGCCAGCCTGCGCAGCCTGAGCGAAGGGCTGGAAAGCCTGGCAGGAGAGCATGAGGGCGAAGTACCAGCCTTGCTAATCGGCGCCTTGCCCAACGTCGCGGCCACCGTTCTGCCGCCGGCTATGCTGCGCTTCGGCGCCGCAACGCCCCGGGCTCGCGTGACCGTGCGGACCGGCAGCAATGCACAGCTGATGACAGCGCTGCGACAGGGCGTGCTCGACCTGGTGATCGGGCGGCTGGCGGAACCCTCGGACATGCAGGGCTTGAGTTTCGAGCAGCTCTATGCCGAGGCGCTGATCCTTGTTGTCCGGCCCGGTCATCCCCTGGCTACGCGGCGGCGCATCGATCCCGCGCATCTGAGGCAGCATCGGCTGGTATTGCCTGATGCGGGCACGCGGGTGCGAAAGGCGGCGGACAACTTTTTCATGTCCAGCGGCATGGGGTTGCCTCCGCAGACCATCGAGACCATCGACGTCGGATTCGGCCGCAGCTACGTGCTGCAGTCGGACGCCATCTGGTTCGTCCCACTCGGAGTGATCGAGAACGACTTGCGCCTTGGCGCGCTTGTGCGCTTGCCGATCGACACGAAAATCACCGAGGGCCCGGTCGGCATCACGCGACGCGTCGACCGCCCTGCCTCAGACGCATTGCTCGACCTCGTGGCGGAGATCCGCAACAGTGCGGCGCAGCGGCTGAAGTTGCAGGCTGGCTAGCCTCTTTTCGGTGCGGATCAATCGTCGATGCTCAACTCCTGGATCTTGCGCGTGATGGTGTTGCGTCCGATGCCAAGTTTTTGCGCAGCTTCGATGCGCCGTCCGCGGGTGAACTCGAGCGCAGTCTGAATCAGCCTGGCTTCGAATTGCCGGGTCAGCGTATCCCACACCGCAGGCACACCGCTTTGCAGCAGTGATCGCGATTCGCGCTCGAGATCGTCGAGCCAGTGGGCCGCTTGCGGCAGCACCGAGGCAGCGGGGGCTGCAGAAGATGTCCCGGTGCTGGCGCCAGCATTCGGCACCGGATCACTTGCCGGCGCAGACGCTGAGGCCGACCTGAGCACTGCGGGCAACACGACATTCTGCAGTTCGGGCGGCAAATCCTTCGGTTCGATGACTTGCGCCGGTGCCATCACCGTCAGCCAATGGCAGATGTTCTCGAGCTGGCGCACGTTGCCGGGAAAAGCGAACGCCATCAGACGCTCCAGTGCCGAGTCGGTGATGCGCTTGGCATCGACGCCCAGTTCCTTGGCGCTCTTCTGCAGGAAGAAGCGCGTCAGCGCCGGCACATCTTCACTGCGCTGGCGCAAAGCGGGCAGGCGCAGGCGGATCACGTTGAGCCGATGAAACAGGTCCTCGCGGAAATGACCCTGCGCCACACGCTCTTCGAGGTTCTGATGGGTGGCGGCAATCACCCGCACATTGCTGCGCATCGGGTTGTGACCGCCCACCCGATAGAACTGGCCGTCGCTCAGCACCCGCAGCAGACGGGTCTGCAGATCGAATGGCATGTCGCCGATTTCGTCGAGAAACAAGGTGCCGCCATCAGCTTGCTCGAAGCGCCCGCGACGGGTGGTCTGCGCGCCAGTGAACGCACCGCGCTCATGGCCGAACAGCTCGCTTTCGAGCAGATCCTTCGGGATCGCGGCGGTGTTGATCGCGACGAACGGACCCGTCGCCCGCGGACTGTGCTTGTGCAGCGCGTTGGCCACCAGCTCCTTGCCAGACCCTGACTCTCCGGTGATCAACACCGTGACGATGCTCTGGCTGAGCCGGCCGATGGCGCGAAACACGTCCTGCATCGCCGGCGCCTGGCCCAGCATTTCGGGCATCTGCGCATGCGTTTGATCGCCGACCTCCTCGCGCATGCTTTCATCCAGCGCGCGGCGGATCAACTCGACTGCCTTGGGCACGTCAAACGGCTTCGGCAGGTATTCGAAAGCCCCACCCTGGAATGCGCTGACGGCACTGTCCAGATCCGAAAATGCCGTCATGATGATCACCGGCAATCCGGGGAAGCGTTGCTTGACCTTGGCCAGCAGATCGACGCCCGAGCCACCGGGCATTCGAATGTCGGAAACCAGGACCTGCGGCTGGTCGTCTTCGAGCGCCAGCAGCACATCACGCGGATTGCTGAAACTGCGTACCGCCAACTCCTCGCGGGCCAGTGCCTTCTCGAGAACGAAGCGGATGGATTGGTCGTCGTCAACGATCCAGATCGGTTTCATGCCTGCCCAGTCGTAAAGCCAGTAAACCCCAAAACCGCCCCACCCATCCGGCTCGGCAGCCGGCCTAGGGCAACGGGATGATGATCCTGAAAATGGTCCGCCCCGGTTCGCTGTCGCACTCGATCATCCCGCTGTGCTGCGCAATGTAAGTTTGCGCCAGCGTGAGCCCCAGGCCCGTACCACCATGGCGCCCGGAGACAAGGGGATAGAAAATGCGATCACGAATCTCGTCCGGCACGCCCGGCCCGTTGTCCTCGATATGCAATTCCAGTGCCAATCGATGGCGCTGCTTGCCGATCGTGATCTGCCGGGCGATGCGGGACCGCACGCGGATCAGCGCGTCGCCCGCTGCGATCCGATGCTGCAGCGCCTGCGTGGCGTTGTGAGCGACATTGAGCACCGCCTGGATGAGCTGCTCGCGATCGCCGCGAAAATCCGGAATCGAAATGTCGTAGTCACGCTCGAATTTGAGACCGCGTGGAAATTCGGCCAGGATCAGCGAGCGCACGCGTTCGCACACCTCATGGATATTGACCTCGCTGACGACCAGCGCCTTGCGGTGCGGCGCCAGCAATCGGTCGACCAGAGCCTGCAGGCGATCGGCCTCTTTGATGATGACCTGCGTATATTCCATCAACTCGCGGGAGTCGAGCTCCATCTCGAGCAGTTGAGCGGCGCCGCGAATTCCGCCCAGCGGGTTCTTGATCTCGTGGGCCAGGTTGCGAATCAATTCCTTGTTGGCCTGCACCTGATCGAGCGCACGCTCCTCACGGTCTTGCCGGGTCTGCTGCTGGATCTCGACCAACTCGACCACCACCTCGTTCGATTCGTCCATCTGGTTGACGATCACGTGAACGAGCAGGGTCTCCGGGTGGTTGGCATGCGGACGACGCAGCTGCGCCTCCAGCCGGCTGGTGGCGAACCTGTTGCCGGCCACCGACGCAACGGTCTCGCGGATCTGCTGCGCCTCGACGAACCAGTCGAAAAGGTTGGCGCGCAGCACACTGCGCCGCGACAGACCGAGCACCTGCTCGAACGCCGCATTGGCGAACAGACAGCGGCCGCTTGCATCAACCACGGCCACCATGGTTGCCAGGTGATCCTCCTACGAGGGACTGGGTGCCAATTCGTGCTA
>JBDTQC010000130.1:0-8177 GCA_039932405.1 Ideonella sp. | reverse complement strand
CAACGCGTCGATCTTGCGCAAGGCGTCCGCGGAACGACCAGCGTTGATGAGATCCTGAATTTCGTTCAGGCCGGAAGCGGGAACGTTGGCAAGCACTGGCGATGCCAGCGCGAGCCCCAACAGGACAGCCGTCAACGGTTTCAGCGACGACGCGGACCTCACTGCTGCACCACTGCCTCGAGGATGGTCACCGGCTTCACGGGAACATTCTGCATGCCGCCGGCCTGCTGGGTGGGTACCGCCGCGATCTTGTCGACGATGTCCATGCCCGACAAAACGCGACCGAATACCGCATAGCCATTGCCATCACGCGAATTCGCCGAATTGAGGAAATCGTTGTTTTTCAGATTGATGAAAAACTGCGAGGTCGCCGAATCGGGGATCGCTGTACGCG
This sequence comes from Ideonella sp., assembly GCA_039932405.1. Classification (GTDB taxonomy): domain Bacteria; phylum Pseudomonadota; class Gammaproteobacteria; order Burkholderiales; family Burkholderiaceae_C; genus Ideonella_A. Next base: position 7,783 of record JBDTQC010000130.1, on the reverse strand, counting down.
CCATCGCGACCGTGCCACGATTGTTGTCGAGCCCGTTCTTGCTTTCCAAGGGAATCGAAGGGCGGGTGGGCTTTTGCGACAGGTCGGGGTTCATGCCGCCGCCTTGCACCATGAAGTCGGGGATCACCCGATGAAAGACGGTGCCGTTGTAATGCCCGGACTTCACGTATTGCAGAAAATTCTGCACCGATTTGGGCGCTTTGGCGGGATCGAGCTGGATCACGATGTCACCCATCGTCGTGCTCAGCATGACGGTCTGCGCCGATGCGGCGGAGGCCGCGCACAACAGCGCAATCGATGCGGCCGGGGCAAGCCAGCACCGAAGCAGACGCGATGAGCCTGCTTGCAGGCGTCCCTGACGCTTCGGGAATCGACCGATCAGCCTCGACGACCAGCCGCCGCCCCCACTTGGTGCGCCTGCAGTCGCTGCGGTCGGGTAATGGTGTTGCTGCCGGACGGTGCCAAGTCCGGCCGTGATTGGGAACAAGCCAGGATGATGCATCGAGGTGGGAGCAGGATGTATGAAGTCGTGAGGATGCGGCACGGTCAAGCGCCGCCGCTATACTCGTTCGATTGTAGTGCAGCCCCATCGTCCGCATCACGCTCGCGGTCGGCAATTGACGGGGTGCAAGGCCTCAGGCAACCTTGCTGTCGGCCCTGCTGCTGTTCCCCTGGTCTGCAACCCACTTTGGCCACTTTCATGCCGACGGCATCATGACGCTGCGCATTTTCAATACCCTGAGCCGACAGCTCGAGGAATTCGTTCCGATCGAGCCCGATCATGTCGGCATGTATGTCTGCGGCATGACGATCTACGACCTGTGCCACGTCGGCCATGCGCGCTTCCTGATGGCCTTCGACATCGTCTACCGTTGGCTGAGGGTGCTCGGCTACCAGGTCAACTATGTGCGCAACATCACCGACATCGATGACAAGATCATCCGGCGGGCGCTCGAGCGCGGCATCCCGATCGCCCAGCTGACGCAGGAGATGACCGCCGCCATGCACCAGGACATCGGCGCGCTGGGCATCGAGCCGCCGAGCTCAGAGCCTCGCGCCACCGCCCATGTGCCAAAGATGCTCGAGATGATCGAGACACTCGAGCACAAAGGCCTTGCCTATCGGGCATCCAGTGGCGATGTGAATTTTGCAGTCCGCAAGTTCGATGGTTATGGCAAGTTGTCGGGCAAGTCGCTCGATCAGTTGCGCGCAGGGGAGCGCGTAGCCGTACTCGACGGCAAGGACGATCCGCTCGATTTCGTCCTGTGGAAGGCGGCCAAGGAAAGCGAACCCGACGATGCAAAATGGGACAGCATTTACGGCAAGGGTCGACCGGGTTGGCACATCGAATGCTCGGCCATGAGCTGCGACTTGCTCGGCCCGCATTTCGATATTCATGGCGGCGGCATGGACCTCCAGTTTCCGCACCATGAAAACGAGATTGCGCAGAGCGAAGGCGCCAACGGCACCCGCTTCGTCAACTACTGGCTGCACAACGGCTTCCTGAATGTCGACAACGAGAAGATGTCGAAATCGATCGGCAATTTCTTCACGATTCGCGAGGTGCTGCAGCGTTACGATGGCGAGACGCTGCGCTACTTCATGTTGCGCACCCACTACCGAAGCGCCTTCAACTTCAGCGATGCCAACCTCGACGATGCCCGCAGTGCCTTGCGTCGCCTCTATACCGCGCTGGCTGGCGTCGATGCCGTCGACCTCGCCGTCGACTGGAAACAGCCTTGCGCCGCGGCATTTCGAGACGCGATGAACGACGACTTCAACACGCCGGTTGCGGTGGCGCAGTTGTTCGAGCTGGCCGGCGAGATCAACCGCACCCACTCCGCGCAGACGGCCGGCTTGCTGAAGGCGCTTGGCGCCACCCTGGGCATCCTGCAGCAAGTGCCGCGCGAGTTTCTGCAGACCGGCAGTGCCGTCGATGAATTGCAGATCGAGCGTCTGATCGAAGAACGCAGCGCTGCCAAGCAGGCGCGGGATTTCACGCGCGCCGACGCGATCCGCAGGCAACTGCTCGAGCAAGGCATCGAACTCCAGGATTCAGCAAAGGGTACCCAATGGGTGAAGGCCTGAACGGTCTCGCGGCGCGTCCCGAACTGGTTGCTCCTGCCTATTGGGACGAAGCCTGCAAACACCTGGCCAAACGCGACCGCGTGATGCGCAAGCTGATTCCGCGCTTCAGCGAAGCGCGGCTGCAATCGCGCGGCGACGCCTTCACCACACTGGCCAGATCGATCGTCGGCCAGCAAATCTCGGTGAAGGCGGCGCAGTCGGTGTGGAACAAATTTGTCGCGCTGGTTCCCGGCGACACGCACCGGGTGGATCCGGCACAGATCGTCGCGCTTGATCCATTGGCGATGCGGGGTGCCGGCCTGTCGATGCGCAAGGTCGAATACCTCACCGATCTGGCCCGCCACTTCGATGGCGGCGCGGTACACGTCGACCAATGGTCGTCGATGGATGACGATGCCATCATCGACGAACTGATCGCGATCCGCGGCATCGGCCGCTGGACCGCCGAGATGTTTCTGATCTTCCACCTGATGCGGCCGAATGTGCTGCCGCTCGACGATGTCGGCCTGATCAAGGGCATCAGCGTCAGCTACTTCAGTGGTGAACCGGTCTCGCGCGCCGAAGTGCGTGAGGTCGGCGAAGCCTGGGCGCCGTTCCGCTCGGTGGCGACCTGGTTCATCTGGCGAAGCCTTGAACCGGTGCCGGTAGACTATTGATCAAACCCGTCCGGCAGCCGTAACCGGCCCCCGGCGATCAAGGATCCCCGATGAACAAGAAACACTTCCTCGATTTCGAACAAGGCGTGGCCGAGCTCGAAACCAAGATCGAGGAATTGCGGTATGTGCAGAACGAATCGGCGGTCGACATCTCCGAAGAGATCGATCGGCTCGGCAAGAAGAGCCTGCTGCTGACCAAGGAGGTCTACGCCAAGCTGACACCTTGGCAGGTGACGCAGATTGCCCGCCACCCGCAGCGGCCCTATACCCTCGATTACGTCGCCGAGGCCTTCACCGATTTCCAGGAGCTGCACGGCGATCGCCACTTTGCCGACGATCAGTCGATCATCGGCGGCCTGGCGCGCTTCAACGGCCAGGCCTGCATGGTGATCGGTCACCAGAAAGGGCGCGACACCAAAGAGCGTGGCCTGCGAAATTTCGGCATGGCCCGCCCAGAGGGTTACCGCAAGGCCTTGCGCCTGATGAAGCTGGCCGAAAAATTCGGCTTGCCGATCTTCACCTTCGTCGATACCCCTGGTGCCTATCCCGGCATCGGGGCCGAGGAACGTGGCCAGTCCGAGGCGATCGGGCGCAACATCTTCGAGATGGCACAACTCGAAGTGCCGATCATCTGCACCATCATCGGCGAAGGTGGCTCGGGTGGTGCACTGGCGATTGCCGTGGGCGATCAGACGCTGATCCTGCAATATGCAGTCTATTCGGTGATTTCGCCCGAGGGTTGCGCATCGATCTTGTGGAAAACCGCCGAGCGTGCGCCCGAAGCCGCCGAGGCCCTGGGCATCACCGCGCACCGGCTGAAGGCGCTTGGCCTGGTCGACAAGATCGTGAACGAGCCGGTCGGCGGTGCGCATCGCGACATCAAGCAAATGGCGGCGTACCTGAAACGTGCATTGGCCGACGCCCTGCGGCAGGTCAACGACCTTAAACCGAAGGAACTGCTGCAGCGCCGCTACGAGCGCCTGCAGGCATACGGCCGGTTCAACGACACCACCGATCGCTGACCGCTGCATCGGTGCATGGTGCCCGGAGCGCCTCCAGACGCCCCAACAATGGGAACCGTGGCGGTTGCCGTCAGCGGCGGGCGCGATTCGATCGCCTTGCTTCATTCAACGCTTCGCCATGCGACAGCACTCGGCCTGAATGTGCTGGCCCTGCATGTCAACCACGGCCTGATGCCGCAGGCCGATCAATGGCAGCTCGATCTACGCCGTCGTTGCCGCGCCTGGGCCAGACATGGCGTTGCGCTGCAGCTGATTTGCGAGCGCATCGCCGACCAACCCGCGCCCGGTGACAGTGTCGAGGCCTGGGCGCGTCGGGTGCGTTATGGCGCACTGCAAAGGATGGCTTTGTCGGCCGGCTGCGACACCGTGCTGCTGGCCCATCACCGCCGCGATCAGGCCGAGACCTTCTTGTTGCAGGCGCTGCGCGGCGGCGGCGTCGCTGGCCTTGCCGGCATGCCGGCGGCAGCCTTGCGGGACGGCATCTTCTGGCTGCGGCCTTGGTTAATGCAGTCGCGCGAGGCCATTGATGCCTACATTCAGCGCCATCGCCTGCGCTTCGTCGAGGATGCCAGCAACGCCGATTCACGCTGGGCGCGCAACCGTTTGCGCGAGCAGGTGTGGCCGGCGCTGACGCAAGCTTTCCCGCAAGCCGAACAAGTGCTGGGCGACGCCGCGCGCTGGGCCGGATTGGCGTCGACTTGCCTGCACGAACTGGCCGAGATTGATCTGGCGCGAGTGGCCGACCAGCATGGGCTGACTTTCGAGCGCTGGCGCGATCTGTCGCCGACGCGTCGCAGCAACGCGTTGCGCGCCTGGCTGCAACGAAGTTCTGGTCGGCCGGCGCCAGCGTCGCTGGTCGAACGCTTGCTGACCGAATGGCCGACCGATGATTCGGCCAAGGCACGCGGCGGTCGTGTCTGGGATTGGCACGCCGATCGCATCGTTGCCCGGCATGGCCAGCTGCAATTGATGCGCCAGTTTGCTGGCCAGTTTGCTTCCAAGCAGCCGCGCAAGCCGACAGGGCCGTCACATGCCAACAGCTGGCTGGCAATCACCCGCACTGGCCGATTCGATGTTCCGGAATGGGCCGGCAGCCTGTTCGTCGAGCCAGCCAGTGCAGGTGGTATCCCGCTGGGCTGCCTGGCGTCGCTGGAACTGCGTGAGCGCCAAGGCGGCGAGCAATTCCAGTGCGCCGCACGCCGGCCACCGCGCAGTCTGAAAAAACAGTTTCAGGCGTGCGAGGTGCCAGCATGGGCCAGAAACGGACCGCTGATCTATGCCGAAGGCCGGCTGATCCATGTCGCAGGACTCGGCGACGATGCGCGTGTTGTCGTCGAGCATGGCGCCGATCTGGTGTCGTTGCACTGGCTCGCCGACTCGAGCGTCTGAGCCCTCGGGCATGCAAGCATCCAGGCGCTTGCTAAAATCATAGGCTTTGCGCAGTGGCCGGCGCTTTTGTCGGCAAACCGCGTCTCGTCTTCGATCCGCATCATGGCACTCTTTGTTCACAAATACGGCGGCACTTCAATGGGTTCGCCCGAGCGGATTCGCAACGTCGCCAAACGCGTCGCCAAATGGGCGCGTGCCGGCCACCAGATGGTTGTTGTGCCATCGGCCATGAGCGGCGAGACCAATCGACTGCTCGGCCTGGCCAAGGAATTGGCCCCGGCCGGAACCAGCGCTGCGCTGCAACGCGAGCTCGACATGATCGCTTCCACCGGCGAGCAGGTGTCGGTCGGACTGCTGTCAATTGCGCTGCAGGCCGAAGGCATGCAGGCCGTCAGCTATTCGGGCTGGCAGGTGCCGATCCGCACCGACAGTGCATTCAACAAGGCCCGGATCGAAAGCATCGACGACGTCAAGGTGCGCTGCGACCTGGAAGCCGGCCGCGTGGTCGTGATCACCGGTTTTCAGGGTGTCGACCCAAACGGCAACGTGACGACGCTGGGTCGTGGCGGATCGGACACCTCGGCGGTTGCCGTGGCGGCAGCGATGAAGGCCGCCGAATGCCTCATTTATACCGACGTCGATGGTGTCTACACGACCGACCCGCGAATCGTGCCCGAAGCACGCCGCCTGCACACCCTGGGCTTCGAGGAAATGCTGGAAATGGCCAGCCTCGGCTCGAAGGTGCTGCAGATCCGATCGGTCGAGTTCGCCGGCAAATACCGCGTGCCGCTGCGCGTGTTGTCGAGCTTCACGCCCTGGGATATCGACATCGCCGAAGAGGCCGCATCGGGCACGCTGATCACATTCGAGGAAGATGAAAAAATGGAAAAAGCCGTCGTATCCGGAATCGCCTTCAGCCGCGACGAAGCCAAGATCAGCCTGCTCGGCGTGCCCGACAAGCCCGGCATCGCCTTCCAGATCCTCGGGCCGGTGGCCGAGGCCAACATCGACATCGACGTGATCATCCAGAACGTCTCGCACGATGGCCGAACCGACTTTTCGTTTACCGTGCACCGCAACGATTACCAACGCACGCTCGATCTGCTGAAGAACACGGTAGTGCCTTCGACCGGCGCCGCCGAACTGACCGGCGACCCGAAGATCTGCAAGGTCAGCATCGTGGGCATCGGCATGCGATCGCATGTCGGCGTGGCCAGCAAGATGTTCCGCGCGCTGGCCGAGGAGGGCATCAACATCCAGATGATCTCCACCAGCGAAATCAAGACCAGCGTCGTGATCGACGAGAAGTACATGGAGCTGGCCGTGCGTGCGCTGCACAAGGCCTTCGACCTGGATCAGGATCAGGTCGCGGCGCAGTGAAACAACAGGGGCAGTTCTGACCCTCGCTGGCGGGCCGAGGCGCCCGCTCATCGGGTTAGAATGCGAGTCGTGCTGGAGCTGTGACCGAGTGGCCGAAGGTGCTCCCCTGCTAAGGGAGTAAGCGGGCAAAACCTGCTTCGAGGGTTCGAATCCCTCCGGCTCCGCCAAGAGCAAGAATGAAAGGGCCCCGAAAGGGGCCTTTTTCATAGGTAAAACGGCAAAACGGTAGTCTCACGAAGTGTCACCACATCCCATACAATCGCACCTGTTTTAAGGGGTAGGTAAGGGGTAGAGATGCCACGCAAGGCCAAGGAGCTTTCCGCGCTTGAAGTTCGTCGGCTGAACAGGCCCGGACGCTGGAGCGTGGGCGGCGTCGACGGGTTGGCCTTGCAGGTGACGGCTGCCGGGGCGAAGAGCTGGGTTTTGCGCATTTCCGTCGCCGGTCGGCAACGAGAAATGGGACTCGGGAGTTTTCCGACCGTTCCTCTCGCGGATGCCCGAGACAAGGCGAGACAGCAGAGGGGGCAACTCGAACACGGCGGAGATCCGATCGCTGCGCGGCGAATGTCGATCAGTCTGGCGGCCGCGCAGAGAGATTTGCAGCAGACGTTCGCCAATGTCGCTGCCCTGTACATCAGCCACCATGAAAAAGCCTGGAAGAACAGCAAGCACGCTGCCCAATGGCGTTCGACATTGCAGACGTATGCCGAGCCCGTGATCGGACAGCTGATGGTGCGGGACATTGCCACACCCCACGTGCTCAAGGTCCTCGAGTCGATCTGGAGCATCAAGACTGAAACTGCGTCGCGGGTCAGATCTCGAATCGAGCTCGTACTCGACTTTGCGGCTGCTCGGGGTCTACGAGAAGGTCCGAACCCTGCGCGCTGGCGTGGCAATCTCGATGCTGCCTTGCCCAAGGCTTCCAAGGTTGCGACCGTCGAGCACCATGCTGCCGTCGCCGTTGCTGACGTTCGCACAGTAGTGGGACGCCTGAGGTCACAGCTTGGTATGGGTGCCCGGGCTTTGGAGTTCGCCGTTCTAACCGCAGCCCGCTCCGGCGAGGTTAGGGGTGCGACCTGGGGGGAAATCGACCTCGGGGCCCACCTGTGGACAGTTCCTGGCGGGCGGATGAAGTCCGGGCGTGAACACCGCGTCCCGCTCTCGAGGCAGGCGACTGAACTGTTAGGCCAGCTGCCGACGGGCGGCCCCCGTGAGCTCGTATTTCCGGGTATGCGTGGCCAGCTCTCC
>JBDTQC010000129.1:0-8188 GCA_039932405.1 Ideonella sp. | reverse complement strand
AGCTAAGTTCCTGAAATTCAGCAAGTGGATGTCGAGTCGGCAGCGGCGGCCGGCATACCTGCCGCGGCCCATACCTTCAAGGCGTCGACGGTGGCAGCAACGTCGTGGACGCGCACGATGCGTGCGCCGTTCTGCACAGCAGCCAACGAAGCAGCAAGGCTGGCGGCGAGGCGGTCGCCGACGGGTCGTCCCGTCAAGGCACCCAGCGACGACTTGCGCGACCAGCCCGCGAGGACCGGGCAACCCAGCCTTTGCAGTCGATTCAAGCGCGCCAGCAAGGTGAAATTCTGCGCCACCGTCTTGCCGAAGCCGATTCCGGGGTCGACCACGATTCGGCTGAGGTCGACCCCGACCTCCTTTAGCACGTTGATGCGTTCGCCGAGAAAATCGCACACCTCCACCACCACGTCGGCGTACTCGGGAGGCCGTTGCTGCATCGAGTGCGGCTCGCCCTTCATGTGCATCAGGCAGACCCCCGCCGCACTGGCGGCGAGCGTTTCCACGGCGCCATCCGAACGCAAGGCATAGATGTCGTTGATGATGTCGACACCGAGTTCGAGCGCACGCCGCATCACCTCGGGCTTGGCGGTATCGAGCGACACCGGACAGCCCAGGCTCAGCGCGGCGCGCAGCACCGGCTCGACGCGTTGCCATTCTTCGCTTGCCGACACCGGGTGCGCGCCGGGGCGGGTCGATTCGCCTCCGATATCGAGCAGGTCGGCGCCCTCACCCAGTAATCGCTCGCAGCATTGAATGGCCTGGCTGGCCGTGCTTAACTGCCCACCATCGGAAAAGGAATCCGGGGTCAGGTTGACGATCCCCATGACCCGTGGCCGAGACAGGTCGATGCGGTGACGCGTGGTCGACCAGAACATGGGTGGCGTGGCAGGCATGCAAAACGGGGCCGCAGCCCCGTTCATGAATCTCGTTCGGTCTCGCTCAGGCCGCAGCAGGCGCGCTGTCGGTACCCACCGTAGTGGCCGGCCCGCTTGGTGGCCGGTCGCCGCTGGTCGGGGTCAGGTCCTTCGGAGGCCGCGGCGGCTTGCCGTTCATGATGTCGTCGATCTGGTCAGCATCGATGGTTTCCCATTCGAGCAAGGCCCGCGCCATCGAATGCATCTTGTCCTTGTTGTCCTCGATCAGCTTGCGCGCAATGCCATATTGCTCATCGATGATGCGACGGATCACGCCGTCGACCTTGCGCATCGTCTCTTCGGACATCGTCGTCGTCTTCGTGACCGAACGACCCAGGAAGACTTCGCCCTCGTTCTCGGCATAGACCATCGGTCCGAGTTCATCGGTCATCCCGTAGCGGGTGACCATGTCGCGGGCAATCGAGGTCGCGCGTTCGAAGTCGTTGCTGGCGCCAGTGGTCATCTGGTTCATGAACACTTCTTCAGCAATGCGTCCTCCGAACAGCACCGAGATCGTCGACAGCATGCGCTCCTTGTCCATGCTGTAACGGTCGCCTTCAGGCAGTTGCATCGTCACGCCGAGCGCTCGTCCGCGCGGAATCACGGTGACCTTGTGGACTGGGTCGGTCTTCGGCATCAGCCGGGCAACCAGCGCGTGACCTGCCTCGTGGTAAGCGGTATTGCGCCGCTCCTCCTCGGGCATCACCATCGACTTGCGCTCCGGGCCCATCATGATCTTGTCCTTGGCACGCTCGAAGTCGATCATCTCGACGACTCGGCCATTGCGACGCGCGGCAAACAGCGCTGCCTCGTTGATCAGGTTGGCCAGATCGGCACCCGAGAAGCCCGGCGTACCGCGCGCCAGGATGTCGGCACGGATATCCTGGCCGACCGGCACCTTGCGCATGTGGACCAGCAGGATCTGCTCGCGGCCACGCACATCGGGCAGGGTCACGTACACCTGTCGGTCGAAACGGCCCGGACGCAGCAGCGCAGGATCGAGGATGTCAGGCCGGTTGGTGGCGGCCATCACGATCACGCCGAGGTTGGTCTCGAAACCGTCCATCTCGACCAGCATCTGATTCAGGGTCTGTTCACGCTCGTCGTTGCCACCACCCAGGCCGGCACCACGATGCCGTCCGACGGCATCGATTTCATCGACGAAGATGATGCAAGGCGCACTTTTCTTAGCCTGCTCGAACATGTCTCGCACACGGGCCGCGCCCACACCGACGAACATCTCGACAAAATCGGAACCCGAGATGCTGAAGAACGGCACCTTGGCTTCGCCCGCAATGGCCTTGGCCAGCAAGGTCTTGCCGGTTCCGGGCGGCCCGACCAGCAACACGCCGCGTGGGATGCGACCTCCCAGCTTCTGGAAGCGCTGCGGATCCTTCAGGAAATCGACCAGTTCCTTGACCTCTTCCTTGGCCTCGTCGCAGCCGGCGACATCAGCGAAGGTGGTGGTGTTGTTGGCCTCGTCGAGCATGCGCGCCTTGCTCTTGCCAAAGCTGAAGGCGCCGCCCTTGCCCCCGCCCTGCATTTGCCGCATGAAATAGATCCAGACCCCGATCAGCAACAGCATCGGTCCCCACGAGACCAGGATGCTCATCAGGAGCGACGGCTCTTCGCGCGGCTTCACATCGAATTTGACATCGTTGTTGATCAAATCGCCAACCAGACCCCGATCGAGGTAAGTCGCGGTGCTGCGCAGGCGCTTGTCGTCGTTGGTGATGGCAACGATTTCCGTGCCCGAGGCACCTTCCTGCAGCGTGACGGCCTTGATCCGCTTGCTGCGAACCTCATCAAGGAAATCGGAATACCCGATCTGATTGCCCTGTGTCGAACCTCGATCGAACTGCTTGAACACGGTGAACAGCACGAGCGCGATCACCAGCCAGACAGCCACTTTCGAGAACCATTGATTGTTCACCGCGGCTCCTTGTCCCGGTCAAAACTGCTGGCGCCGTGGATATTCACGGCGCCTCATTCACTGACGGAAGTCAATTGGGGCCAATTTTATGACACGCAAGCCCGCCAGCTCATTTGAATACACCCGGACAAGAACGGGTAATCATTCGTAACCTTGTCTGGAAAGAGCGATTTCCGATCATTCCAGATGTTTTGGAATCATTCCGACGACAAAGGTTTCGGCCGATTTGTCTCGCGAGGCCTTCGGCTTGATCGCCTTGACGACCTTGAATGAAGCCTTGAAACGCTTGACCAGATCGGCGTATGCACCGCCGTGGAAAAGCTTGCACACCAGCGCTCCACCAGGTTTGAGGTGCGCCAAGGCAAATTCGAGAGCAAGTTCGACCAGGTGCTCGATGCGCGCCGCGTCGGCGCTGGCGATGCCTGACAGATTGGGCGACATGTCTGACAAGACCACGTCGACCGGCCTGCCGCCCAGCATGGCTTCGAGCCGGATCAATACCTCCGGCTCCCTGAAATCGCCCTGGATGAAATCGACCCCTTCGATCGGTTCGAAGTCGAGCAGATCGAGCGCAATGATGCGGCCGTCGAGCTTGCCCGATGCGGCGCCGCCGGATCCGGCCTCTTTCGGCGCAAACTGGCGCCGGACATACTGGCTCCAGGCGCCCGGCGTTGCGCCGAGATCGATCACCAGCTGGCCAGGACGGATCAGCCCCAGCTCTTCGTCGATCTCCTTCAGCTTGTAGGCGGCGCGGGCCCGGTAGCCTTCGCGCTGCGCCAGCTTCACATAGGGATCATTGATGTGATCGTGAAGCCAGGTCTTGTTCAGCTTCTTGCTTTTGCTGGATTTCATGCTCGACGGATAATACGGCGATGCCCGCCATTGAACTGACCCCCGCCCAGCGCAAGGAAAAACGCGCCGATGCCCATCACCTTGACCCGGTCGTGATGATCGGCAACGACGGAATGACCGACGCCGTCGTCAAGGAAATCGACGCCGCACTGGGTGCCCATGGTCTGATCAAGGTCCGCGTATTCTCCGACGACCGCGCCGAGCGCGCCCAATTGTTCGACAAGCTGGCAGACCAGCTCGGCGCTGCGCCGATCCAGCACATCGGCAAATTGCTGGTGTTGTGGCGTCCATTGGCGGATAAGCCGAAAGCCGAACGCGCCGACGATCGCAAACCGGGCCCGAAGGTAGTCAAGATCCTGAAATTCTCGAAAAGCGGCAACCACCGTCCGCAGGTCAAGAAAATCAAGATCCTCGGCAACCAGCGGTTGGCCGCGGGTGGTGAAGTCAAGCGGGCGCGCAAACGTTCCACCAGCGTCAAGAAGACCGTCGCCGATTGAGGATTTCCGGGTCTCTCCCCGGCTATCAGCGCGCTGATAGCCGCCAACTGAGGCTCAGCACCAGCAGGGTCTTGATCGCGTAGAACACGACCGACGCCGCGTGCAATGTGCCGAACGACAAGGCGCCCTCGCCGGCTCGCGCTGCAGGCAGCATCGGCTGCACCCCGAAATAGCCTGCCACAGTGCAGAAGATCGCACCGAGCACCAGCATCAGGTCGGCATTGAACAACGAGCCCGACTGGCCGCCAGCGGCTCGTCGCAGCTGCATCCGATGCAGCACCACCAGCGCCACCGCAATGGCCAGGCCGATGCGCGCTTCCATCAGGAACATCCGGCCGGCAATTCGGCCGGCAACCTCCGTCGCGGCATTTGCAAACGCCGCCGGGGCAGAGATCGCCGCAATCGCCAGCAGGCCACCCGCCCACAGCCCCGCCAGCATCACCGCCACGCGTCGTGACGCCGGCAAGGCATCAGATATAGCGCACCTCGACGATCTCGTAGCTTTTGGTTCCGCCGGGTGCGCGCACCTCGGCCACGTCGCCGACTTCCTTGCCGATCAAGGCGCGCGCAATCGGCGAGCTTATCGAAACCAGGCCCAGCTTCAGGTCGGCCTCGTCGTCACCAACGATCTGGTACCTGACCTTGGCGCCGCTGTCTTCGTCTTCAAGGGCAACGGTCGCGCCGAACACCACCCGCCCTTCGGCATTCAGCGTGGTTGGATCGATGATCTGCGCGGCAGCCAGCTTGCTCTCGATCTCGAGGATGCGGCCTTCGATGAAACCCTGCTTGTCCTTGGCCGCTTCGTACTCGGCGTTCTCCGACAAATCGCCCTGCGCCCTTGCCTCGGAAATTGCCTGGATCACAGCATGGCGTTCGACCGTCTTCAAGCGGTGCAATTCTTCCTTGAGTTTTTCCGCGCCGCGCACGGTAATAGGGATGGTGTTCATGCTTGCAAATCCTGACGCAAAAAATGAGGCCGCCGCCAGGATCAGCTGGCGGCGGCTCGTAACCTCGAGTTTAGTGCAACTCTGAATGCAGAGTCTGCAGCGATTGGACGACCAGATCGTCCTGATGCTTCATGCCCTCGACCGCCGCTTCGCAACCAGCCATGCTGGTGTAGTAGGTGACGCGGTGCGCCAGTGCGGCCTGCCGGATGTGGCGCGAGTCTGCAATCGCGGTGCGGGTTTCGTCGACGGTCGTGAACACCATCTGGATCTCGCCGGCCTTGACCATGTCAACGATGTGCGGGCGGCCGTCTTTCACCTTGTTGACCGCCTTGACCTCGATGCCGGCCTCGGCGATGGCCGCGGCGGTGCCCTTGGTTGCGACCAACGAGAAGCCGAGCGCGACCAGATCACGGGCGACCACCACTGCGCGCGCCTTGTCGCTGTCCTTGACCGTGATGCAGACGGTGCCACTGCCTGGGAGTCTCGAGCCGGCACCGAGCTGACTCTTCAGCATCGCTTCGCCGAAGCTGCGGCCGGTGCCCATCACCTCGCCGGTGGAACGCATTTCCGGACCGAGAATCGGATCGACACCAGGAAACTTGTTGAACGGGAAGACCGCTTCCTTGACGCTGAAGTACGGTGGAATCACTTCGTGCGGCGGCCGGCCACCGAGCGCCCGCTGGCTGGCCAGACGCTGGCCGACCATGCAGCGCGCAGCGATCTTGGCCAGCGGCTGGCCAGTCGCCTTCGAGACGAACGGCACGGTGCGTGAGGCGCGCGGATTTACCTCGAGCACAAACACCACCGCCTCGTCGCCTTCGCCCTGGATCGCGAACTGGACGTTCATCAGGCCCTTCACCTTCAGGGCCCGTGCCATCAAAATCGTCTGGCGGCGCATTTCGTCCTGCAGCGCGGCTGGCAATGAATAGGGCGGCAACGAGCACGCCGAATCGCCGGAATGGATGCCGGCCTGCTCGACGTGCTCCATGATCCCGCCGATCATCACACCGGATTCATCGTCGCTGCCATCGGCGATGCAATCGACATCGACTTCCACTGCATCGTCGAGAAAGCGATCGAGCAGCACCGGCGATTTTTCGCTGACCCGCACCGCCTCGCGCATGTAGCGCTCCAGATCCTTGTCGCCATGGACGATTTCCATCGCCCGCCCACCCAGCACGTAACTCGGACGCACCACCAGCGGGTAGCCGATTTCATGCGCCAGTACGAGCGCCTGCTCTTCGGTGCGGGCGGTGCGGTTGGGCGGCTGCTTCAGCCCGAGTTCATGCAGCAGCGCCTGGAAGCGCTCACGGTCTTCGGCAATGTCGATGCTGTCGGGCGAGGTGCCGATGATCGGAACGCCGGCACGTTCGAGGTCGAGCGCCAGCTTCAGCGGCGTCTGGCCGCCGTACTGGACGATCACGCCGACTGGTTTTTCCTTGTCGACGATTTCCAGCACGTCTTCCAGCGTCACCGGCTCGAAATACAGGCGATCCGAGGTGTCGTAGTCGGTCGACACGGTCTCCGGATTGCAGTTGACCATGATGGTCTCGTAGCCGTCTTCGCGCAACGCCAACGCCGCGTGCACACAGCAATAGTCGAACTCGATGCCCTGGCCGATGCGGTTCGGCCCGCCGCCCAGCACCATGATCTTCTTGCGATCGGTCGGCTCGGCCTCGCATTCGCCATCGACACTTTCGTAGGTCGAATAGAGGTAGGCGGTCTGCGTCGAGAATTCAGCCGCACAGGTGTCGACCCGCTTGTAGACCGGCCGCACGCCGAGCGCGCGGCGGCGCTCGCGCACCGCATATTGACTGGTGGCCAGCAGCTTTCCGAGGCGCCTATCGGAAAAACCCTTCTGCTTCAGAAATCGCAATTCCTCGACCGACAACTCGTCGATCCGACGCGTGGCGACGCTTTGTTCGATTTGCACCAATTGCTCGATCTGCGCGAGGAACCAGGGGTCGATATCGGTCTCCTCGAAGACCTCTTGCAGGCTCATGCCGATGCGGAAAGCGTCGGCCACATAGAGAATGCGCTCGGGCCCGGCCTCACCGATTTCCTCGACGATCTCGTCGCGGTCGTCGGAGCGTTCGGACAGACCGTCGATGCCGGTCTCGAGTCCGCGCAAGGCCTTCTGCAGGCTTTCCTGGAAGGTTCGGCCCATCGCCATCACTTCACCGACCGATTTCATCTGCGTCGTCAAGTGTGAATCTGCGGCCGGAAATTTCTCGAATGCGAAGCGCGGAATCTTGGTGACGACGTAGTCGATGCTTGGCTCGAAACTCACCGGCGTCGCGCCGCCCGTGATGTCGTTGCGCAACTCGTCGAGGGTGAAGCCGACCGCCAGCTTGGCAGCCACCTTGGCAATCGGAAAGCCGGTCGCCTTCGATGCCAGTGCAGATGAGCGGCTGACGCGCGGATTCATCTCGATCACGACCATTCGGCCGTCGACCGGATTGATCGCGAACTGCACGTTCGAGCCGCCGGTATCGACGCCGATCTCGCGCAGGATCGCGATGCTGGCGTTGCGCAGCAACTGGTATTCCTTGTCGGTCAGGGTCTGCGCCGGCGCCACCGTGATCGAATCGCCGGTGTGGATGCCCATCGGATCCAGGTTTTCGATCGAGCAGACGATGATGCAGTTGTCTTTGCTGTCGCGCACAACTTCCATCTCGTATTCTTTCCAGCCGATCAGCGACTCCTCAATCAGCAATTCCTTGGTCGGTGACAGATCGATGCCGCGCCTGCAGATTTCCTCGAATTCTTCCGGGTTGTAGGCGATGCCGCCGCCGGTGCCGCCGAGTGTGAAGCTCGGCCGGATCACCATCGGAAAACCGAGCCCGCCGGTTTCACCATGGATGCGCTTTTGCACGACCCAGGCTTCCTCCAGCGTGTGCGCAATGCCGCTGCGCGCCGAGCCGAGCCCGATGCCGGTCATCGCATCCTTGAACTTCAGGCGGTCTTCAGCCTTCTCGATGGCGTGTTCGTTGGCGCCGATCATCTCGACGCCGAATTTTTCCAGCACACCGTTGCGGTGTAGAT
>JBDTQC010000128.1:0-8219 GCA_039932405.1 Ideonella sp. | reverse complement strand
AGCCGAAAAACTGCTTGGCAAAGATTCCGATCGTGGCGGAGCCGCAGCCCACACGCATGCGCCGCTCCTCGATGCCATTGACGATCGGTGCGCGCCCGGCCTGCACGATGAGTTGCGAGCCGCCGTCGATGCTGATGTCGACCGCCTGCTTGTTGCCCAGCGCCTCCATCATGCCCATCGTGACCCGGCCTTCCTTCTTGCTGCCACCGGTCAGGTGGTGAACACCGCCGAGCGACAACATCTGCGACCCGTACTCGGCGGTGGTGACGTGGCCGACCACCTCGCCCTTGCAGCGCACGTTGGCCTGCTCCGGCCCCAGATAACGATCGGTGTCGATCTTCACTTTCAGGCTGCAGTAGCTGAAGATGCCTTCGGTGACAACGGTGACCATGTCGACACCGGCGGCTTTCGAGCCGACGATGAAAGGGGCGGGCTTGTAGTCAGGATAGGTCGTCGACGAACCGACACCGGTCACGAAGACTTCATCGGCGAGCAGCAGATCGCCGTTCCAACTTGGATCCACATTTGCAATATCAGCCCCTGCAGCCGAAGCGTTGGCAGCCGGCGGCGCAAAGGCGACCAGCGGCGCGGCGCTGTCGAGCCTGCTGCGCCGCAGCATCAGCACCGGATCGACGCGCACCAGCGTGCCGTCGGCATTCGCATACCGATCACAGGCGCCGGTGCGCCCGGGGCTGATCTGGCACAACACCGGGCATGCATTGCATTCGACCTTGTCGCCGGCCATGCGCTCGTTGCGCAGTGGCGCACGGTCGAGCACCTGCACCATCGGCGGCGCATCGATGCCGGGCAGGCCGTCGGTCTTGGTGTGTTCGACCATTGGATTAACCTCTCGGGCGGCGCCTGCTGAGGCGCTTGATCTGGCCATCAAGTTGATGTAGGATTTACTTAACTTTGGTGTTGTAAACACTTAACGAATTGGAATTTATCGCAACTTCCCAGTTCTGGCAAACTGTTTTACCGCACTCTTCGCTAGAGACAACCCGGGAGTCCCCTGTGACCCACACCGTCACCGACAGCTGCATTCGAGGCCATCACACCGATTGCGTCGAGCTGTTCTCGACCGTCAGCCAATGAGCGCATTCAGTGAAGAGCGGGTGCTGAGCGTGCACCACTGGACCGAGCGGCTGTTCAGCTTCACCACCACCCGCGATACCTCGTTGCGATTCAGCAATGGGCACTTCACGATGATCGGTTTGCGGGTGAATGGCAAGCCCTTGCTGCGCGCCTACAGCATCGCAAGCGCCAACTACGAAGACCACCTGGAGTTTCTCAGCATCAAGGTCGAAGACGGACCGCTGACTTCGCGTCTGCAGCACATTCAGGTCGGCGACACCATCATCGTCGGCCGCAAACCCACCGGCACGCTGGTGACGGACTATTTGCTGCCCGGCAAACGGCTGTACCTGTTTGCCACCGGCACCGGCCTGGCGCCGTTCATGAGCATCGTGCGCGACCCGGCCACCTACGAATTGTTCGAGCGCATCGTGGTCGTGCACGGGGTACGCACCGTCGACGAACTTGCGTATCACGACCTGCTCGTCCAACACCTGCCGTCGCATGAATTTCTCGGCGACATGGTGTCCTCGCAAATGCAGTATTACCCGACGGTGACCCGCGAGGAATACCGCAACATGGGTCGAATCACCGACCTCGTGAAAAGCGGCAAGCTGGCTGCTGATCTGCAACTGCCAGCGCTCGACCCGAGCGAGGATCGGGTGATGCTGTGCGGCAGCCCGGCGATGCTGCGCGATCTCAAACACCTGCTCGAGGAACGCGGCTTCGTCGAAGGCAACACCTCCACCCCCGGACATTTCGTCGTCGAACGAGCCTTCGCCGAGAAGTGAAAACCTCACGCAAAGCGCGGACCGATGATCCGGCTTGCGCACTCCAGACAACTGAGCGCTGCGCCTGGCGTCACCTCTGAGACCGCATCGATGGCCACCCGCTCACCCGCTTTCAAGTCGTCGTCGAATGTGCAGCGCAAGCCCGGCGTGCGCGAGCTCGCGGCCCAGGCAACCCGCGACAGCCTGCTGCGTGCGGCCACCAAGGTGTTTGCCAAACACGGCCTGAGCGGCGGCAGTGTCGAGAAGATCTCCAAGGCAGCCAAATCCTATGACCGCCTGATCTACTACTACTTCGGCAACAAGGAAGGCCTGTTCGTTGCCGTGCTCGAAGAAACCTATCGGCGTTTCAACGAGGCCGAGGCGGCGCTCAAGCTCGATGACGAGCGACCGGTCGAATCGCTGCTAGACGTGACGCGCTTCGTGATGACCTATTACCGCAAGAACCCGGAGTTCGTCACGCTGCTGAACAGCGAAAACCTGCACCGTGGCAAACATATCAACAAGTCGCGCAGCGCCGGCGAATATTCATCGCCGGCGATTGCCGTGGTCGACAAGGTGCTGCGCAGCGGGGTCGAGAAGGGCTTGTTTCGCAGCGGCATCCGCGCCCGCGACCTCTACCTGCTGATCGCCTCGACCGGTTATTTTTACCAGTCGAATCGTTTCACGCTGTCCGCCTTCCTGGGCGAAGACCTCGAAGACCCGAATGCCATCGCCCATTGGGAAGCGTTCGTCGAACGCACTGTCCTGCTCACCGTGATGCTGCGTCCGGAAGACGTGCCGCCAGGCTGACCCGCAAGAGCCGTCCGAGTTTCAAACCCTTTCCGTATTCGAAGGAGTGCCTCATGGCGCAAGAAGCAACCGCTACAACCTCCGGCAAGGTCGTCATTCGCAACATCGGCCTGTTGCTGTCCGGCGATATCGATCGACCGATCCTGGATGCCGACACCATCGTCGTCGAAGACGGGCTGATCAGCGCGGTCGGCAAGCAGGCCGACTGCGACCTGTCGCACGCGAGCCAGACCATCGACGCCCGCCAGACCTGTGTCTGCCCGGGGCTGATCGACAGCCACGTCCATCCGGTATTCGGCGACTGGACGCCGCGCCAGAATCAGCTCGGCTGGATCGAGTCGACGATGAATGGCGGCGTGACGACGATGATCTCGGCTGGCGAGGTCCACCTGCCCGGCCGCCCGAAAGATATTGTCGGACTGAAGGCGCTGGCCATCACCGCGCAGCGCGCCTTCGACAATTTCCGCCCCGGCGGTGTCAAGGTGCTGGCGGGCGCGCCGGTGATCGAACAGGGCATGGTCGAGCAGGATTTCAAGGACCTGGCCGACGCCGGCGTCAAGCTGCTCGGCGAAATCGGCCTCGGTTCGGTGAAGGCCGGTGCAGAGGCGCAACGCATGGTCGCCTGGGCGCGCAAATACGGCATCCAGAGCACCATCCATACCGGTGGTCCGTCGATTCCCGGTTCTGGCCTGATCGACAAGGACGTGGTTCTCGAGGCCGATGCCGACATCATCGGCCACATCAACGGCGGCCACACCTCATTGCCCGAAGCGCATGTCTGCGAGTTGTGCGAAAAATCGTCGCGCGCCATCGAGATCGTGCACAACGGCAACGAAAAAATCGCCATCGCCGCCGCCCAGGCCGCGTTGCAACTCAAATGCCCGCACCGGGTCATCCTCGGTACCGACGGCCCGGCAGGCTCCGGCGTGCAGCCGCTGGGCATTTTGCGCATGATTTCCCTGTTGTCCAGCCTGGGCAACATTCCGGCCGAGCTGGTGTTCTGTTTTGCCACCGGCAATACCGCGCGCATACGGGGCTTGAACTGCGGATTGATCGAAGTCGGGCGCGCCGCCGATTTCGTCTTCATGGACCGTGCTCAACATACGTCCGGGCGGACCCTGCTCGAAAGCGTGCAGCTTGGCGACATTCCAGGCGTCGGCATGGTGATGATCGACGGTATCGTGCGTTGCGGCCGCAGCCGCAACACGCCGCCAGCCACCGAGGTTCCGGTAGTCGTGTAAACGCGTTCGTCCGCTGCTCTGCAGGCGGGCGATGTCACTCCCATGTCACCTCCTGAGCCTTGCCGCGCCTTGTCCACATGTCTAAGGTGGGTTCCAGCGCCACCGTTCGCCTGATATCGATGCGATGAATCCACCGGTGCCGCCGACCAGGGCCATCGGGGGATCACTTCATGTCACGCATTCAAAGAGCGGTCGCGATGTTGGCGGTGGGGTTGCCGCTGCTGCTGGCGGCCGCGGCAGGCGGCCCGCTGACGCCGGGCCCGGCATCGGTCGGGGGGCTGGCCGCGCCGAACTTCAGCGTCGAACAGCGGCTGGCTGCAGCCCGGTATCGGCAAGACAAGGCGCATCCGCAGTGGCGCAATCTGTCGGCATCTGCGCGTGTCGAGCGGCTGATGTCGTTCGGCCGCGGCCGGCTGCGCGCGCTGGCAGCGGGGGACCCGGTGGTTGCTTCACAAGCTGGCTTCCAGGGCAACCTGTCGCTCCTCAGCGGACCATCCGGCCAGGCGATCGCGCTGCAGCGACAGCCCGATTGCTCGTTGTCTTACCTGGTCGGCAGCTACACGCTGAGCCTGACCGCGCCGAGCATCGATGTGTTGTCGAAGACAGCGCAGTACCAGAACGTGCTGCACAACGCGGCGGGCCTGACCACGGTGGCCGGTGCTTTTCCGCGCGGCTGCGCCGAATCCACGCTCGGCATCGGCTCGCGGCGCGGCTTCTATCTGGGCCGCAGTTCACAAAGCCTCGACCTGTTTGCGTCTGCCGGCTACAACCACGCGGCCATCAGCAACGCGTTGTACATCGGCGCCATCGATGCCGTCACGCAAACAGTGCGCTCGTTCGCCACCGACCTGTCACTGCCTGAAATCGGCGGCATGGTGGCGGCCGACCTCGACGGCGACGGGCTGGCCGACATCGTCGGGCTGGACCAGGTATCCGGATCGGTCTCGGTGTGGCTGACCCGTGCTGACGGCAGCCTCTCGACGCCGCGTCGTTACGCCACCGCCGGCACGCGCAGCCGCGCCGCGGTGCTGACCGATGTGGACGGCGACGGCAAGGCCGACCTGGTGGTGGCAACCAACGCCGTGATCGGCTCGGGCGCCACCACCGGCACCCAGGAATCCATTGCGGTGTTGCGCGGCCGCGGCGACGGCAGTTTCGGTCCTGCCAAGGTCTTCGACATCACCACGCCAGCGGGTGGCTTCTCGTCGCAACTCGTCAACCTGGTTGCGGTGGACCTGCGTGGCAGCGGGCGCCCCGATATCGTCGGATCGAATGGCCTGGTGCTGCTGAACGATGGCAGCGGCGGCTACACCCAGGCCGGTTGGGCCTTCCCGGCCGGCTCGGCCACCAACGGCTGGGGACCAAATCTGGCAGCCGGCGATTTCAACGAAGACGGCAAGCCGGACATCGCAGTAAACAATGGCGCCTCGGCCACGATCTATGTGGGCAAGGGCGACGGCAGCTTCACGCCTGGCAAGGCCTATGCGTCGAACGACAGCGTCGGCTACCTCAGCGCGAGCGACCTCGACGGCGATGGCCACCTCGATCTCTACATCGGTCTGGGCAACGGTGGCTTCTTCGGTGGCGACCAGTTCGGCGTCAACCAGGCCTACACACTGATGGGCCGCGGCGACGGCAGTTTTGCAGGCGCTCCGGTGCTGCCGTTCGTCAACAACGGGCACAACCTGATCGATCTGAACGGCGACGGCAAGCTCGATGGGATCGGCGTCAACAGCGACCGCTCGTTCACCAGCTACATGGGTGACGGCAAGGGCGGGTTTTCAGCAGGCACGACGCTGCAGACTTCATCCCTGACGATCGGGCCCGACACGATCGGCTTGAGCGACATCGACTCATACGACCTGGCCGACATCAATGGCGACGGAAAGATCGACCTGGTTTTCCTGTCGCGTGGGTTTTCCGCGCGCAGCAGCAGCGCCGATTACCTGTTTCCAGGCATGCTGATCGCGCTGGGCGATGGCAAGGGTGGCTTCGCACCGCCGACCTATCTGCGGGCACCGAGCTTCGTCGCTGCGGGTGATTTCGACTACAGCTTGTTGCTGACCAACCTGCGGCTGGCCGATGTCAACGGCGACGGCAAAGCCGACCTGCTGTACGCGTATGCCAGCACCGGCTACAACAGCCGCACCCGCGTTCTCGGCACAGCGGTTCAGCTGAGCAATGGCAACGGCACCTTCCAGCCACCCAAGCTGCTGCCGTTCTACCAGCGTCAGGACACCAGCGGTAGTGTCGACCTGAGCTCGGAAGTGCAGCAGATTGCCGACCTGAATGGCGATGGCAAGCCGGATCTGATCCTGGTAACGCAGACAGCGACCCGTGATTCGACGCTCAGTGCACAGCTTGCCAACGTCCAGGTCGCGCTTGGCGCCGGCGATGGCAGCTTCGCAACACCGGTGACGGTGAGCGGCCCGGAGATCCTGACCCGTTATTACCGCGACCCGCAACCGGCGCCGATCGTCATTGCCGACATGAACGGCGATGCCATACCCGACCTCGTCATGCTCGGCTCGTCCAGCGGCTACAACGTCCAGTTGGCGATCGCGCTGGGCAATGGCAACGGCAGCTTCAAGGCACCGGACCGCACCAACTTCGGCGCCCAGGCGTTGGGCAGCGCACAGCAGATCGCGGTGGCCGATTTCAACGCAGACGGCAAAGCAGACGTCCTGATGGCGAATCCCTACGGCGGATCCGGCATCGCCCATGGCCGCGGCGACGGTGGTCTGGCCGCGCTGGGCACGGCGGAATTCGCCAGCTTCAACCAGCTGATCAACCTGCCGGTCGGTGGAGCAACCCGCGTCCTCGAATTGAATGGCGACGGCCGGCCCGATCTGCTGGTTGGCGACACATTGCTGATCAGCGCGGCGCTGCCTGCTCCTGCTCCTGCTCCTGCTCCTGCTCCTGCTCCTGCTCCTGTCCCTGTCCCTGTCCCGACACCAACACCAACACCAACACCAACACCAACACCAGCCAGCTACACGCTGGATGCCAGCAGCAGCGCCGGTTCGGTGCAGTCCGGTCAGGCCGTGCAAAGCACGCTCACGCTGACCCCGAGTGGTGGCTATACCGGCAGCGTGGCCTTCGCGTGCACCGGCCTGCCCACCGGGGCGAACTGCAGCTTTGCGCCGACGACGTTGTCGCTGAGTGGCGTTGCCACGTCAACCACGCTGACCATCTCGACCACGGCCGCTGCCGGCCTGGGCCTGCTGGGCCGCATCGATCCGCGCTGGCCAGCCGCTGCGCTGATGCTCGCACTGGTAGCGGCGTGGTTGCGGCGCCAGCACATCGGCATGCCATCACTGCACGGCGCCGGTCTGCCGTTCTTGATGGCAGCGGGCGCGATCGCGTTGTCAGCCTGTGTGTTCGAAGGGGGCGGCGATGGTGACTCAGGCGGTGTGCCCAGCGCCACGGATCCAGGCGCAGGTGCGGGGCAGGGCGGAGGAACCGGAACTGGAACTGGTGGAACTGGAACCGGCGGGACTGGAGGACCTGGTGGAACGGGTGGAACGGGTAGCACCGGCGGTACCGGTGGCACGGGTAGCACCGGCGGTACTGGCACCGCACCGACGCCCCCGGTCAGCAACGCAACCCCCGCTGGCAGCTACGTCGTGGTGGTCACAGCTACCGATGGCACGCTGAGCCGCAGCTTCAACTACACACTGCAGGTCCATTGAGCGGCAGGTCATGGCGCAACTCCTCGATCCGGGTTGACTTGGCGCTGCGCGGCTGATTTGCCTTTTCCCGAGGGCACGGTTTTTGCACGAGCTTTCGTGCGGTCGATACATTAGAGTCCGACCAGAGCCGATTCCGCTGGTGTCCACCACTTGCGGCCGCCCCCATGAATGTCTCGGACGCCACTTCTGCACTTTTGCGCCCGCCGCTCGAGCAGGTGGAGCTGGCGCTTGCCGGCGTTGAAAGCAGTGCTTCATTCCGAAGTTCGGCGCGCCACCGCGAGTTGCTGCGCTACCTGGTGGCCAACACGCTGACCGACAAGCCTGGCGTGTTGAAGGAATCGGTGATTGCGGTCGAAGTTTTCGGCCGCTCGCCGAGCCGTTTCAACCCGCAGGCCGACAGCATCGTGCGGGTCGAGGCGCGTCGCCTGCGGGCCCGGCTGGTCAGCTACTACGCCGCCGAGGGCCGCAGTTCACCGATCCGGATCGAGTTGCCAGTCGGCAGCTACGTGCCGTTGATCGCCAGCCACACCGAACATCGCCAGACCGAAGCCGCCACCCGGCGCGCGCGCGATCTGGTGGAGCGGGGCGAGTTTTTCCTGCGCCAGGCGCTATCGCCGCAGTCGCTGGAGCAG
>JBDTQC010000127.1:0-8293 GCA_039932405.1 Ideonella sp. | reverse complement strand
ACTTCGCCATCATCCCGGCGATGTTCGTCACGACTTACCCGCAGCTCGCGGCGCTGAACGTGATGGGCCTGGCGAGCCCGAACTCGGCCATCTTGTCGGCGGTGATCTTCAACGCGCTGGTGATCGTCTTCCTGATTCCTCTGGCGCTCAAGGGCGTGGCTTACCGCGCCATCGGCGCGTCCGCACTGTTGCGCCGCAACGTGCTGATCTACGGCGTCGGCGGATTGATCGTGCCCTTCATCGGCATCAAGGCGATCGACCTGCTGCTGTCCGCCGTTCACTTGGTTTGACATTCCTTGAAGGAACCCTTCATGAACTCCATTCTCCGTCCGGCCCTGGTCACGTTTGCTGTGCTGACCGCGTTGACCGGCATTGCGTACCCGCTCGTCGTCACCGGCATCGGCCAGACGGCGTTTCCTGAACAGGCCGCGGGCAGCCTGATCCTGCGCGACGGCAAGGTCGTCGGCTCGTCGCTGATCGGCCAGAATTTCAGCGACCCCAAGTACGTCTGGGGCCGCCCGTCGGCCACTGCCCCGTACCCCAACAACGCCAGCAGCTCCGGTGGGTCCAACCAGGGCCCCTTGAACCCGGCGCTGATCGATGCCGTCAAGGGACGCATCGAGGCGCTTCGGGCCGCCGACCCCGGCAACACGGCACCGGTGCCGGTTGACCTGGTCACTGCCTCAGCCAGCGGCCTGGACCCGCACATCAGTGTCGCCGCAGCCACGTTCCAGGCCGCACGGGTGGCCAAGGCGCGAAGCCTGCCTGCCGCGCAGGTTCAGCAATTGATCGAGAAGCACACCGAGGGTCGCCTCTTCGGCTTCCTGGGCGAGCCGCGAGTCAACGTGCTGCAACTCAATCTGTCGCTCGACGCGGCGCGCAGCTGAGTCTGTATGTGACATGGCCCAGTATCGCGCCATGCCGAATGCAAATATCAATCAGCAACCTATGGGGCCCTATTTCCGCGACATCAGCGACCACCTGTTGCACATCGATGCCTCGATCGACTCCATCCGAGAGACCATCGGCACGGCGATCATGGTGTCGATGGTCACCATCGAAGAAGGCGAGGGCACCAAGCGCCTGGCGGCCTGGGCCGCCATCTTCGCCGTGGCCACGGCCTTCGCCGAGCTGAAACCGAGGTGGGGCTACCCAGCGGCCCTGTGCCTGATTCTCGGCACGAGCACCTTCCTGTGGTGGCGTTTCCGACGCTCGAGCTGGTTGTGACGTTAAGGTCTCGAAATGGCTGAGCTCCAACGCCCCGACCCCGACGCCCTGCTGGCGCAGATCCGCGAAGACGAGCATCGCGAGAGCCGAGGCCGGCTTCGCATCTACTTCGGCTCGTCGGCTGGCGTGGGCAAGACCTATGCGATGTTGGTCGCCGCGCGCAAGCTGCTGGCCGACGGCAAGGATGTGGTGGTCGGCGTGGTCGAGACCCACGGCCGCGGCGAGACCGCTGCCCTGCTCGAAGGCTTGCCGCTGCTGCTGCCGGCGCAGATCGAATACCGCGGCCGCCGCCTGGCCGAGTTCGACCTCGACGGCGCCCTCGCGCGCAAGCCCGGGCTGGTGCTGGTCGACGAACTGGCGCATTCGAACGTCGCGGGCTCACGCCACCCCAAGCGCTGGCAGGACGTGGAAGAACTGCTGGCTGCTGGCATCGATGTCTACAGCACGCTGAACGTGCAGCACCTGGAGAGCCTGAACGACGTGGTCGGCGGCATTACCGGCATCGTGGTGCACGAGACGCTGCCCGACACCTTCTTCGACCGCGCCGACGAGGTGGTGCTGGTCGACACACCGGCCGACGAACTGATCGAACGGCTGGCGGCTGGCAAGGTCTACATGCCGGCACAGGCCGAGCGCGCCGCGAAGAACTTCTTCCGCAAGGGCAATCTGATGGCCCTTCGCGAGCTGGCCCTGCGCCGCACTGCCGATCGGGTGGAAGACGACGTGCAGGCTTACCGCGTCGATCGGTCGATCGACGCGGTGTGGAAGACTGAAGGTGCCTTGCTCTGCTGTATCGGGCCGCATGAAGGTGCCGAGCACGTGGTGCGCAGCGCGGCCCAGCTCGCCCGGCAACTGGCGGTGACCTGGCACGCGGTGTACGTCGAGACGCCGGCCCTGCAGCGCCTGGATCCTGGCCGCCGCGAGGGCATCCTGCAGACCGTCAAGTTGGCGAGAGAACTGGGCGCTGCCACCGCGGTGCTGTCGGCCCAGAGCGTCGCCGAGGCGCTGATTGGGCACGCTCGCCAGAACAACCTGGCCAGACTCGTGCTGGGGCAAGGTGACCGCGAAACGTGGTGGCCACCGCGGTCTCTCGGGCAGGTGGTGGCTCGACTGGCGCCAGACATCGATCGCATCCAGGTCGGGCGGTCGCAGCGAGCGCGACCTGCTCCTGTCGCGCGGGGCGCCGACCAGGAGGGCACGACAAACCCCGGCGTACAGGCTCGCCGATACGCGCTTGCCGCTACAGCCTGCGCCGCCACGACGGTGCTGACGCACCTGCTCGCGCCATATTTCGATCTGGCGAACATCGTGATGGTGTTCCTGCTGTCCGTTGTCGGTGTGGCGGTCTGGCTGGGCCGTGGTCCGTCGGTGCTGGCGGCGTTCGCGAACGTGGCCGCCTTCGACTTCTTCTTCGTTCCCCCACGCCTGTCGTTCGCGGTGTCGGACGTGCAGTACCTGCTGACCTTCTTCGTGATGCTCGTTGTGGGCTTGGTCACCGGCCAACTGACGGCCGGACTGCGCTTCCAGGCCAGCGTGGCCACGCACCGCGAGACGCGCTCGCGGGCGCTGTTCGAGGCCGCGCGCGACCTTTCCAACATGCTGACCAATGAGCAGGCCATCGATGTTGCGCGGACCGTCATTGCGCGCGAGTTCCGGGCCCAGGTGGCGCTCTATGTGCTAGACATGAAGGACAGGCTGCAGCCACCGGCATCCGACGCAAGCGGGTTGGACTTCGGGACCGCGCAGTGGACGCTGGATCACAACCAGGCCGCAGGCCTCGGCACGGACACGCTGGCCGGCAGCGCCTGGCTCTACCTGCCGTTGAAAGCGACCATGCGCTCCCGCGGCGTGCTGGCGGTGCAGCCGCGCGAACCGCGCTTCCTGCTGGTCCCGGAGCAACGGCAGCAACTGGAGACCTTCGCTGCGCTGACGGCGATGGCCCTGGAGCGCGTGCACTACATCGAGGTGGCTCAGAGCGCCACCGTCCAGATGGAATCCGAGCGACTGCGCAACTCCTTGCTCGCCGCGCTGTCGCACGACCTGCGCACGCCGTTGGCGGCGCTGGTGGGCACGGCCGAGATGCTGGCTGTCAGCCAACCCCGGCTCAGTGACCAGCAGTTGGAGCTGGCCATCAGCCTGAGCGAGAAGTCCCAGCGCATGGCCGACATGGTGACCAACCTGCTCGACATGGCCCGCATCCAGAGCGGCGAGGTCCGGCTGCGACTGGACTGGCAGTCAATCGAAGAGCTTATCGGCGGCGCCGTGAAGCATGCCCAAGGTGCCCTGGGTCAGCGTCGCTTGAGCATCCAGATCGATCCGGGTGTGTCGCTCGTCGAGTGCGACGCCGTCCTGATCGAGCGCGTTCTGGCCAACCTCCTCGAGAACGCCGGCAAGTACACGCCGGCACAGACACCGGTGGAAATCCTGGCGCGCTCCGCCGATGGAAAACTCCTGGTCAGCGTGCGCGACCACGGACCGGGTGTCGCGAAAGGCCAGGAAGAACTGATCTTCGAGAAGTTCACACGGGGACACGCTGAATCGGCTACCCCGGGTGTCGGCCTGGGTCTGGCCATCTGCCGGGCCATCGTCGATGCGCACCGCGGCCGCATCTGGGTCGAGCCGACACAGCCCCAGGGTGCCACTTTCACCTTCAGCCTGCCGCTGGGCACGCCTCCGGTGGTCGACTTGTCCGATGATGCGGTTCCCATCGTCTCGGAGCCCTGATGTCTTCATCCACGCCCATCGCCCTGGTGCTCGAAGACGAGCGTGAGATCCGGCAGTTCGTGCGCACCTCGCTTGAATCGGAGGGGTGGCAGGTGGTCGAGGCCAGCACCGTCAAGCAAGGCCTGATCGAGGCCGGCACGCGGCGGCCCGACCTGATCATTGCCGACCTGGGCCTGCCCGACGGCGATGGCATCGACTTCATCCGCGAGGTTCGGACCTGGTCGGGGGTGCCGATCATCGTGTTGTCCGCGCGCATCCATGAAGCCGAGAAGGTGCAGGCGCTGGATGCGGGTGCCGACGACTACATCACAAAGCCGTTCGGCGTGGCCGAACTGCTCGCGCGCACGCGTGCCACCCTGCGACGCACCCGCGCCGGCCGTGCCGCACCGGATGCCACGTTCCGTTTTGGCGAGGTCGAGGTCGATCTGTCGGCCCGCGTCGTGAAGAAGCGCGATGTCGAAGTGCACCTGACCCCAATCGAGTACCGGCTGCTCGGCGTGCTCATCGCCAACGCAGGGCGGGTGCTGACCCATCCCTTCCTGTTACGGGAGGTCTGGGGACCCACCCATGCGCAGAGCACGCAGTACCTGCGTGTCTACATGGGCAACCTGAGGCAGAAGCTGGAAGACGACTCGGCACAACCGAAGTACATCGTCACGGAGACCGGTGTGGGCTACCGGCTGCTGACCGAGTAGGCCATCGGCCTGAGGCGGCGAGCGGGCCGGTATCGGTGCGCGCCTCGCTGCTCTGCGCCGATGCACCGATGCGCCGACGCGTGAGTCGGGGGTCTGATCGACACTGCTGCAGTTCAGGCCGCTGGCCCCGAGCCGGGCAAAGGCGCGGCGAAGCATCGCGGTCAGTTCATCGCAGCCTCGGGCCCAGGCGCTCAATGCACCGACAGCGGCAAACACGTGGCCAACGCGCAGGTCATGCCAGGCAGCAAACCACAGGCACGGCGTAGAAGATGGTTTCCCGCAGGCTGCCACCGGCGGAGACGCTCGGAAGCGTCGGCGCCAGGAACCAGGCCGCGGCAATCACGGCCACCCGTAACGACCGCGTGTACGTCGGTCTTTGCATCGACCACTCACGGGTTGGCGATCAACGGCGCCAGTCTTGGTACTGCGGCCTGCGGCATTGCGAGCGGGCAGGCTTGAGCAACAAGGCCAGTTCCGCTGGATGCCGCGCTGGCCAGGAAAAGTGCGCCGCTGGGCTCCCATGTCGCGGTGTTGCAGGGACCAGACGAAGGTGATGCTTTGCAAGCCGAACGCAAGCGCAAGTCTCGAAAGCCACTGGCTCTTGTTGCCGAATCCGCGTGAGCGCACGGTAAAGTGCATCCGCCAAGTCGCTGAACGACCGCTTGATGCGCAACCCACAGATACTGGCATTCATGGCTTTCCTTCATGGGCCGGCGCTGAGTGGTCGGCTGAGCAACATTGAACGCCAGCGGGCATAAGAACGGTGCAAAGACTTTGACATGAGCCGTAGAGAATCCATCAAGGCGCCAAGCGTTCCCGCAGGAAGCCCCGATCGGGGCCGGGCAGTGGGTGGCCAGGCCGTGGTGGCCCAGCCCCCTCACCGGGATGACCAATAGAAGCGCCATCGACACCGATCGGACAACAAGATGAACTCGAACGAAACCCGGCAGGGTCTGGGTATGCTGACGCTGGGTGCGCTGGGCGTGGTGTACGGCGACATTGGCACGAGCCCGCTGTACACGATGAAGGAGGTCTTCAACCCGGCGCACGGCGTGCCGCTGGATGCACCGAGCATCATCGGCGCCGTCTCGGTGATCTTCTGGGCGCTGATGGTGGTGGTGACGCTGAAGTACGTCGTCCTTATCCTGCGCGCCGACAACCGCGGCGAAGGCGGAATCATGGCGCTGACGGCCTTGGCCGCAGCCGGTACACCGGAGCGCCGCACGCTGCTGCTGCTGACCGGAGTGCTGGGGGCCGCGCTGTTTTATGGCGACAGCGTCATCACGCCTGCGATTTCGGTGCTCGGCGCTGTCGAAGGGCTGGAGTCGATCACGCCAGCCTTCAAGCCTTTCGTGCTGCCGATCTCGGTGGCGGTCATCGTCGCGCTCTTCATGGTCCAGCGGTACGGCACCGGGGCCGTCGGCAAGTTGTTCGGTCCCATCATCACGGTCTGGTTTGTCGTGCTCGGCGTGATGGGCGCGCTGCAGATCGTGCAGCAGCCAGCCGTCCTCGCGGCACTCAATCCGCTGGAGGCCGTCGCATTCCTGCAGGCTCGCGGCTGGGATCTGTTCCTGATCATGGGCTCGATCGTGCTGGCACTCACTGGCGCCGAGGCCCTGTATGCCGACATGGGCCACTTTGGCGCCCGGCCGATCCGCATCGCCTGGACCGGCCTGGTGCTGCCTTCGCTGGCGCTCAACTACATGGGCCAGGGCGCGCTGCTGATCAGCGACCCGGGGGCACTGGAGAGCCCGTTTTACCGCCTCTTTCCGCAGGCGCTGCTGATCCCTGCGGTGCTGCTGGCGACCGCCGCCTCGGTGATCGCGTCGCAGGCCACCATCTCGGGCGCTTACTCGATGACCAAGCAGGCGATCCAGCTCGGCCTGCTGCCGCGCATGCGTATCCGGAACACCTCGGAGCAGGAATACGGCCAGATCTACGTGCCGCTGGTGAACTGGGTCGTGATGGCCGCGGTGGTTCTGGCCACGGTGGGGTTCGGCAGTTCGTCGGCGCTGGCGTCCGCCTACGGCATCGCGGTCACGGGCACGATGTTCATCACGACCGTGCTGACCTTCTTCGTCGTGCACCATGTCTGGAAATACTCGTTGGCACTCGCGGTGGCTGCCACGGCCATCTTCTTGGTGGTCGATGCCGTTCTGGTGGTGTCCTGCTCGTTGAAGATCATGCAGGGCGGCTGGTTCCCGCTGGTGATGGGCGCGGCGATCTTCTCGGTGATGGCGACCTGGAAGCGCGGTCGCGAACTGCTGATCGAGCACATCCGCAGCGACGATCCGGAACTGCTGCCCTTCATCACCTCATTGGCCGAGGACGAGACGGCGCACCGCGCGGAGCGAACCGCCGTCTACGCGGTGGCCAACCCGGACACGGTACCGCAGGCGCTGATGCACAACATCAAGCACTATCAGGTGTTGCATGAGCTGACCCTGATCATGACCGTGAAGTTCGCGGAAGTGCCCAAGGTGCCGCTGGCCGAGCGCGTGCAAGTCACCCCACTGGTCAAGGGCTTCTGGCGTGTGCAGGTGAACTACGGCTTCATGGATGAGCCGGACATTCCGAAGGCACTGGAGCTCTGCGCCGAGAAGGGCTTGCCGATCGATCAGGGCGCGATTTCCTACTTCCTGAGTCGCGAGATCGTAGTGCCGACGCGTGGCGCCGGCATGGCGCATTGGAGGGAGGCGCTCTTCGCGACGATGTCGCGCAATGCAGGCAGCGTGGCCGACTTCTTCAGGCTGCCGCACAACTGCGTGGTTGAACTCGGGACGCGGGTGCAGATTTGAGCCGGGCCCGAATTGCTACCAACTACGCATGGCCGTCTGGCTGGTTTGCGTTGCAGGCTTACGACGCATGGACTGCTTTCTGACTTCGAGTTTCAAAGACCGAACGGCAGCAGAGGGTCGCAAGCGTAATTCCGCTGTCCTGAGGGCGGCAGACTTTCGGAAGGTCTTAGACGGGGAATGGCGCAGGCCGCGTCCGTGAAAGTCTGCGCCAAGCGTTTCTTGCACCATGCCGTCAAGCGGACTCGATGTCGCCTCGTCTGGATTCGCCCTGATCGGATCCTGAAGCGTTGGCGCTGCTGCGGTAGGCCCAGAAGCGCGGCAGCGCGAATCCTGTTGCGACGACACCCACAAGGCAGACCAGCCCGCCGACCCAGATCGCCGGCGACACGCCCCAGGCATCGGCCATCAGACCAGCGCGCACGTTGCCGACCAGAGGGCCGGTCAAGTAGCTGATCATCTCGATGCCGGCCAGACGCCCGCGCATCGTGTTCGGGATCGTCTCGTTCCAGATCGTGCCGCGGAACACCCCACTGACCATGTCCGCTGCGCCGGCCACGGCCAGGCACAGCAGGCCCAGCGTGAGGCTGGGTGCAAAGCCGAGCGCCACGATTCCCAAGGCCCACGCTGCCGCAGCGATGACGACCGCACGACCGTGGCGGCTGACCTTGTTTGCCCAGCCGCTGAAGAGTCCTATCGCCAGAGCACCGACGGACATCGCCGACAGGAGCCAGCCCACCCATTCGGTACGCCCGTCAGCCGCGGCCATCGCCGGGAACAGTGCGACTGGAAACGCGAAGGCCATCGCGACGATGTCGACGATGTAGGTTCCCATCAACTCGGGCTTGGTCC
>JBDTQC010000126.1:0-8313 GCA_039932405.1 Ideonella sp. | reverse complement strand
CCTTCGGCCCGGTCCAGCCCTTGGGTGAATCGAGCACGATCATCGGCCAGCGCGGGCGCTCGGTCCGGCCGTTCCTGCGCGCATGATCCTGGATGCGCCGGATCTGCTGCACGGCGTCGTCCAGTGCCGCAGCCATCAAGGCGTGCATGGCATCGGGCTCGTGCCCTTCGACAAACAGCGGCGTCCAGCCGCAGCCGCGCAGGAACTGGTCCAGCTCTTCGTGCGTGATGCGTGCCAGCAGCGTCGGGTTGGCGATCTTGTAGCCGTTGAGGTGCAGGATCGGCAAGACCGCACCATCGGTCGCCGGGTCGAGAAACTTGTTGGAGTGCCAGGCCGTGGCCAGCGGCCCGGTCTCGGCTTCGCCATCACCGACCACGCAGGCCACGATCAGTTCGGGGTTGTCGAAGACGGCGCCGAACGAATGGCTAAGGGAATAGCCGAGTTCACCGCCTTCGTGGATCGAGCCCGGGCATTCCGGGGAGGCGTGGCTGGGAATGCCGCCCGGAAACGAGAACTGCCTGAACAGCTTCTTCAGGCCGGCTTCGTCACGGCTGATGTCGGGGTAGACCTCGCTGTAGGTGCCTTCGAGGTAGGTGTTGCCGACCACCGCCGGACCGCCGTGGCCAGGACCCGAAACGTAGATCATGTCCAGGTCGAAGGCCTTGATCACGCGGTTCAGGTGGGCGTAGATGAAATTCTGGCCCGGCGTTGTGCCCCAGTGCCCGAGCAGCATGGGCTTGACGTCGGCCAGGGTCAACGCACGCTTCAACAACGGGTTGTCCCACAGGAAGATCTGGCCGACTGAAAGATAGTTGGCGGCGCGCCAATAGGCGTCCAGGTGTTGCAGTGAGCTGAGGTCTTGCTTGTTGTCGGTCATCGCGCAACCATACATCGATCAGCGTGCCGCGTCTGTTCGCCGCCGTACAGCGTGGCGCGCTGCGCAATGCAAGCCGGCGTGGTGTCGAGTTGAACTATTGCCGGCGCGACACGCTCTATCGGATGAAGGCTCATCGGCAGGCTGCTGAGGTTGAGCCGCTCGCCCGCTCAGCATCAGGACCCTGCATGAACCCCGACAGCAATCCCCTTCACACCCAATCCTCTGACGCGTTGGTCGTGCTCGGCGCAACCGGTGATCTGGCGCACAAGAAGATCTTCCCGGCCTTGTACGCGATGTGCCGCAGCGGTGCGCTGAAGGTGCCGGTGATCGGCGTCGCATCGTCGAAGTGGAGCGACGAGCAATTGCGTGCGCGCGCTCGCGAAAGTGTCGAGCAGGCGGGCGGCGAGGTCGACCAATCCGCGCTCGAGCGCCTGTTGGCGGCGCTGCAATATGTCAGCGGAAACTACAACGACGCGGCCACCTTCGAGGCATTGCGAAGCGCGCTGCACGGCGCGCAGCGCCCGGCGTTCTACCTCGCCATTCCACCCTCTCTATTTCCCACCGTGATCCGCGGCCTGAAGGCGGCCGGGCTGGCCGAAGGTGGCCGGGTGATCGTCGAAAAGCCGTTCGGCCGCGACCTTGAATCGGCGCGCGAACTGCACGCGGTGGCACTCGACGCCTTTCCCGAAGACAACATTTTCCGCATCGATCACTTCCTGGGCAAGGAAGCGATCATGAACATCCTGTACTTCCGCTTCGCGAATGCGTTTCTCGAGCCGTTCTGGAATCGCAACCACATTGCCAGCGTTCAGATCACGCTGGCGGAGCAGTTCGGCGTCGAAGGCCGCGGTGCGTTCTACGAGAGTGCAGGCTGCCTGCGCGACGTGATGCAGAACCACCTGTTCCAGATCGTCGCGCTGCTGGCGATGGAGCCACCGGCCAGCCGACACTTCGAAGCCGTGCACCGTCACAAGGCCGATGTGTTCTCCGCGATGCGGCCGGTCGGCGCCGCCGACATCCTGCGCGGGCAATACCGGGGCTACCGCGACGAGCCGCAGGTCGCCAAGGATTCCGATGTCGAGACCTTCTGCGCGTTGCGCCTGTTTGTCGATTCCTGGCGCTGGGGCGGCGTGCCCTGGTACCTGCGCTCTGGCAAGTGCCTGCCGCTGACTGCCTGCGAGGTGGTGGTGCGCCTGAAGGCGCCGCCGCAGAACCTGTTCGGCGATGCGGCGGTACGCGAGGGCGCCAATTACCTGCGCTTTCACCTGTCGCCGCACTCGACGATCGCGCTCGGCGCACGCGTCAAGCGCGATGGCAAGGAGTTCGTCGGCGACCAGCGCGAGTTCTTGCTGCTCGAAGAGGAACCCGGCGAGCAGTCACCCTACGAGCGCCTGCTGACCGACGCGATGAACGGTGACGGCGCGCTGTTCGCGCGCGAAGACGCCATCGAAGCAGCTTGGGCGGTGGTCGAGCCCGTGCTGGTTGAGCACCCTGCCGTCGAAATCTATGAGCCCGGCTCCTGGGGCCCGGCCGCCGCGGATCGGTTCATTGCTGCCGATGGTGGCTGGCACAACCCCGAAGTGGCGGGTTGAACCGGTGCCGCCCGCTCGTCGAAGACCGCGCATGAGTGAGCCGGGCCGCTCCCAAGCGCGAATCCCGCAGTGCGCAGCACGCAGGGTAGTCCAGTGACCGCCACCCGCAAGCACTCACGACGGCAGATCCTGGTGATCGATGTCGGTGGCTCGCATGTCAAGTGCCTGCTCAGCGGTGAAACCAGCCGGCGCAAGTTCAGCTCGGGGCCCGGGCTGACGCCGCAGCAAATGGTCGAAGGCGTGCTCGAGATCGCTGCCGACTGGCGTTACGACGTGGTCTCGATCGGCTACCCCGGCGTGGTGAGAAAGGGCGCGCCAGCGGTGGAGCCGCATCACTTGGCGAGCGGCTGGGTCGGCTTCGACTTCGAGGCCGCGTTCAGGCGACCAGTGCGCATCGTCAATGACGCCGCGATGCAGGCACTCGGCAGCTACCAGGGCGGCAAGATGCTGTTTCTGGGCCTGGGAACCGGCCTCGGTTCGGCGCTGGTGGTCGACGGACACATCCTGGCAATGGAGCTTGGCCACCTGCGGCGCAGCAAGCTCCACGATTACGAAGACCTGCTCGGCAAGAGCGGCTACAAGCGTCTGGGCAAAAAGAAGTGGCACCGCAAGGTGTTTGCCGCTGTAGAGGGCTTCAGCGCGGCCTTGTTGCCCGACGAGATCGTGATCGGTGGTGGACAAGCTGATCGCCTCAAGACGCTGCCGGCGCTGACCCGACGTTGCAGCAACGCGGCGGCGTTCGTCGGGGGCTTTCGGCTGTGGGACGAATCGACGTCTGCGCTATCTCCGAAAACCTATCAGGATCTTTCATGACCCCCAACGCTCGCATTGCATCAAATCGGCCAATATCCCCGGCAGAATGACCAGACAGGAGAACGGCAATGGCCCCTATCGAACAACTGGAAATGGATGCGCATCGCGCGCAACTCACCGCCGACGTGAAGGACCTGGTCGAGAAGTACCGGGCGATCTTCGACTGGGATGTCCCCGAGGTCGACGAAGCCCTGTCGGACCGGCTGATCATCAAGGCCGTGCGACGGGCACTCGACGAGATGGAAGCCGGTTTATCGGCGGGCGGGTCAGCATGAGTCTGGGCTCGTCAGCGTGGCCGTGTGCCGCGCAATCTGTTCGTCCTCGAGCGACGGCAGCACGTGCACCGCACAACTCGAGCCGGTACTGCTGATGGGGTTGGCGAGCGTGCGATGCCGCGTCTCGTCCAGCTGCACCCCCAATGACGACAGCCCCTTGCAGACTTCGGCCCGCACCACCGCGTCGTTCTCGCCGATGCCACCGGTGAATACGATCGCGTCGACACCATCCAGCACCACCCACATCGCGGCCAGCTGCTTGCGCACGGCATAGCAGAACTTGCGGATCGCGAGCGCAGCGTCCGGGTTCGTCGGCGCGGCTGCGTGCAACATGCGCATGTCACCGCCCAGGCCGGAGATGCCGGCCAGACCGCTTCGATGATCGACCAGGTCTTCCAGCATGGCGGCGTCGAAGCCTTGATTGCGCGCCAGGTAGACCAGCACGCCGGGATCCAGATCGCCACTGCGCGTACCCATGATCAGACCACCGCTGGGCGTCAGCCCCATGCTGGTGTCGATCGAGATGCCGTCCTTGACCGCCGTGACGCTGGCGCCGTTGCCGAGATGGGCGATCAGCAATCTGCGCGGCAACTGACCGGCATGCATCCGGGCCAGTTGTTGCACGATCGCCTCGCACGACAAGCCGTGGAAGCCATAGCGCTGAATTCCATGCGCGCGCAGCGCGGCCGGCAGCGGCAGCACACTGGCCACGGTCGGCATGCCGGCATGAAAGACGGTGTCGAAGCACGCCACCTCGGGGAGCCCGGGAAACTGCGACCGCGCACTGCCGATGACTGATAGCACGGCCGGTGTATGCAGCGGCGC
This sequence comes from Ideonella sp., assembly GCA_039932405.1. Classification (GTDB taxonomy): domain Bacteria; phylum Pseudomonadota; class Gammaproteobacteria; order Burkholderiales; family Burkholderiaceae_C; genus Ideonella_A. The sequence goes on along the minus strand of JBDTQC010000126.1, from coordinate 3,931 downwards.
GAAGACCTGGGCGGCTTCCAGCTGGAGCATTACCCCATCGTCGATGCGGCAGTGCTGGCGCAACGCAGGCCCGCCGTGCACGACCCGGTGACCGATCGCCTGCGGTACAGGTGCACCGCTGTCGATCAGCCACCGGCCGACGCGTGCCACCACATCCTGCTGGTTTGCCAACGGCGTGGTCTCCAGGCACAGGACACGATCGGCTGCGTCGACCACTCTGAACTCGCTGGCGCTGCTTTCACCGATCTTGCGCGCCTCGCCGCTGAACAGGCATTGCGCACTTCCGGCCTGCAATGCATACAGGCCGAACTTCAGCGACGAAGAGCCACTGTTGAAGGCGAGGGCGTGAAACGGGGCGGAGGGGGGATGCTTGTCCATCGGTACGGGGAAGGCTGGTTGCATGTATGACCCGAGTGCGGTGCGAACCGGCTGCCCGCGGGCGGTAGGGAGTGGTCTTGCCCAACTTCACTGTCTGTGACGATCAACGTGGCGTCTGTCTGCTACCGAACGCTTCGGACGATCGAGTGACCAACATTCGAAATTGCTCTGGCTGTCGGTGCGCCAGCGCACCGACAGCCAGACCGCAACCGGATTCAATGCCATTTTGAACGAGGGCGACTGCCCCATGGATTGTCGAGGGTGAAGGCGAGATGAAGGCGCTTGATGGGTCGGACAACTGCGGTGTGGTCACTTCGGTACGCGGCAGCGTGGTCGACGTGCGCTTCGACGGCGCCTTGCCGGCCATCCATTCGGTGCTGCATACCGGTGTTGGTGACGCCATCATCGTCGAAGTCCTGACGCAGCGCGACCAGCGTCATGTGCGCGGCGTGGCACTCACCGGCACCGAAGGGCTGGCGCGCGGCATGCTCGTCACCAACACCGGCTTGCCGCTGCAGGCGCCGGTGGGCAAGGCCATCGTCTCGCGCATGTTCGATGTGTTCGGCCGCACCATCGACGGGGGTAAACCGTTGTCGGACATCGTCTGGCGCTCGGTGCATCGGGCGCCTCCCGCGCTGGCGCGACGCTCGACCAGGTCCGAAGTGTTCGAGACCGGGATCAAGGTCATCGACGTGCTGACACCGTTGGAGCGTGGCGGCAAGGCGGGCCTGTTCGGTGGCGCCGGTGTCGGCAAGACCGTGCTGCTGACCGAGATGATCCACAACATGATCGACCATCAGGATGGCGTCAGCATCTTCTGCGGCATCGGCGAGCGTTGCCGGGAAGGGGCGGAGTTGCACTCGGAGATGAAAGCTGCGGGCGTGCTGGACAAGATGGTGATGATCTTCGCTCAGATGAACGAGCCCCCAGGCGCGCGCTTTCGGGTCGGCGATGCGGCCTTGACGATGGCCGAGTACTTTCGTGACGACGAGCACCGCGACGTACTGCTGCTGGTCGACAACATCTTTCGATTCATCCAGGCCGGCATGGAGGTCTCCAGCCTGATGGGGCAGATGCCGTCGCGACTCGGCTACCAGCCGACCATGGCGACCGAGCTGGCGGGACTGGAAGAACGCATCGCCAACACCGACAGCGGTGCCATCACCTCGATCCAGGCGGTTTACGTGCCGGCCGACGACTTCACCGATCCGGCCGCGGTTCACACCTTTTCGCACCTGTCGGCTTCGATCGTGTTGTCTAGGCAGCGCGCCAGCGAGGGCCTGTATCCGTCGATCGACCCGCTGCAGTCGAATTCCAGGATGGCCACGCCGGGCATCGTCGGCGAGCGCCACTATGCGTTGGCGCAAGAGATTCGACAGACGCTGGCGCAATACGCGAAGCTCAAAGACATCATCGCCATGCTCGGCCTGGAACAACTGTCGCCGAGCGACCGCAAGGTGGTGGCGCGCGCGCGCCGTCTCGAACGCTTTTTGACGCAACCGTTCTTCACCACCGAGCAGTTCACCGGCTTGAAGGGCAAGCTCGTGACCTTGAAGGACGCACTCGACGGCTGCGAAGGCATCCTGCGCGACGAATTCAATGACCGGCCCGAGAGCGCGTTGTACATGATCGGTGCAATCACCGAAGTCAAGGGCAAGGCCGGGAAAGACGCCGCGTCGGTGCGGGAGAAGCCGGCGCCAGCTGGTCAATCAGCAGTCGGACCCGCCAAGGCGCAAGACCAGGAGCCTGCAGCAGCAGCGAGCGCCGATGCGACTTGAGGTGTTGCTGCCGTTTCAGGTGTTTGCCGACGAGCCCGACGTGGCGCGCATCGTCGTCGAGACTGCGGCCGGCTCGTTCGGCCTGTTGCCGCACCGGCTCGATTGCGTGGCCGCGCTGGTGCCGGGCATCCTGAGCTATCAATCGGCGGCGCATGGCGAGGTTTTCGTGGCGCTCGACGAAGGCGTGCTGGTGAAGACTGGCGACGCGGTGCTGGTTTCGGTGCGGCGCGCCATCGGCGGGGCGGACCTCGGGCAATTGCGTGCTGCCGTGGCGCGCGAGTTTGTGCAGCTCGACGAGCAGGAGCGCGACCTGCGCTCGGCGATGGCGGGCCTGGAAGCCGGCTTCTTGCGGCGCTTCGCGGGGATGGAGCATGGTTGACGACCCCGAACCGACTGACCGACTGACCAGCCAGGTTGCAGCGCAGGCCGCACGCAAGCTGAAGGCGCGTCGCGACGGTGCGCCCGGCGTCTGGTCCGGACTCGGGATGATGGGCCTGGTCGGCTGGTCCGTCGTCGTGCCTACGCTGCTGGGTGCGGCGCTGGGGCTGTGGCTTGACCACCGCCAAGATGCCACGCATTCGTGGACCTTGGCGCTGCTGATGGCAGGGCTCACGCTCGGCTGCCTGAACGCCTGGCACTGGGTGGCCAAGGAAGATCGCGCCATGCACGAAGACAGCGAGGATGGCGATGCCTGAAATGCTGTGGGTCATCGCCGCCGGCTTCGCGCTCGGCGTGCTGTTCTACGGCGGCCTGTGGTGGACGGTCCGTCATGCCGGCGATCTGCGCCGACCAGCGCTGACCCTGTTGGGCAGCGCGTTGCTGCGAATGGCCAGCGCACTCGGCGGCTTCTATTGGGTGGCTGGCGCCGAGTGGTCGCGTTGGTTGCTGTGTCTGCTGGGCTTCTTGCTGGCTCGGCTGACGGTGACCTGGGCCACACGTTTGCCGTCAACTGCGAAGTCAGCGGAGATCCGCCATGCGCCTTAGCCCGGACGAATGGATCTTCTGGCAGAGCGGCTTCGTGAAGCTCAACGCCACCATCGTCTTCACCTGGATCCTGATGCTGGTGATGACCCTGGGGTCGGCGCTCATTACCCGCCAGCTGTCGCACGGCAGGACCATCTCACGCTGGCAGGGCCTGCTGGAGATCGTGATCACGTCGATACAGACGCAGATCCAGGAGGTCGGGCTGCAGCAGCCGCGCAGGTACTTGCCCTTCCTGGGTACGCTGTTCCTGTTCGTCGCGGCGTCCAGCCTGTGCACGGTGTTTCCGGGCTTCGAGCCACCGACCGGTTCGCTGTCGACCACCGCAGCGCTGGCTGCCTGTGTGTTCGTGGCGGTGCCCGCGTTCGGCATCGCGGGGCAGGGCTTGCGCCGCTACCTCAAGACCTACGTCGAGCCGACGTTCGTGATGCTGCCCTTCAACCTGATCAGCGAGGTTTCGCGCACGCTGGCGCTGGCCGTGCGCCTGTTCGGCAACATGATGAGTGGCGCCATGATCCTGGCAATCCTGCTGACCATCACGCCATTCGTCTTTCCCGTCGTGATGACCCTGCTCGGCCTGCTGACCGGTATGGTCCAGGCCTACATCTTCAGCATCCTGGCGGCCGTCTACATCGCGGCGGCCACCCGCGTGCGTCAAGCCAGGAAGCCGAAGGCCGACGTCGCCAGCGACCTCCCAACGCCCCCCGCCAAGCCGCCACCGACGGCCTGATTCACACCCTGCCACTTCGAGAGCCTGCCATGGATAGCCTGACCCTGATCGCCATCGTTTCCAT
>JBDTQC010000125.1:0-8324 GCA_039932405.1 Ideonella sp. | reverse complement strand
CTGCCCTGCAGGCCGCACCGGGCCGGCCGGCCCGGCTCCTCGCCAGGCGCCAAAGGTCCCCCAGACCTTTGGCGTCCGGGCTCGGCCCTCAAGGGGGCAACACCAGCGGACCGGCGAGGTCGCGGCGGGGTCAGAAACTCAGGAATGTCACGCCGGCGCCGACGCTGGTCTGGCGAAAGTTGTAGTCGGTCAGGGTTTCGCCGTAGCCGCTGAAAACCTGGACATACCAGCGAACACCGTTTGGCTGATCGTGGTAGATCGGGTACGTCCATTCGAACTCGAAGGCCCCGTATTTTGCTGTCTGCAGGCTGGTACGGTAGGTCAGCGCGGCGGTTGCGAGGCGCGAATTCCAACGCAGGTTGAACTCGCCGCGGCCGCGGAAACTGACCAGGTCCGGGTTGTTGTCGGTCGCATAAGGTTCATTCAGTCGCTGATTGACGCGAGCCGTGAACCCCCAGTCGCCGCGCTCGAAGCCTGCCCCCAGATAGACCCGGTTCCAGCTGCGCGACAACGGGTCGCTCTGACCATTCGACTGGTGCGCCAGGCCGAACTGCGTGTAGCGCCACTGCCACCCGCCCGGCAGCTTTCTCAGGCCGTCAGGGGTTGGAACGATGTAGATCGCTTCGGGTTCGTAATCGCTGTTGCGGAATGGTTTGGAGTCCTGGCTGTTCCAGATCTGCCAGAAGGCCTGCTGCGTGAACGCCAGCCAGATGTCGGCGCCGGGCAGCAGCACGTCCTGCGCGACCTTGGTACGCAGCGACAACTGGAACTTGGATTCCAATGGGCGGTAGTCGCGCAGCAGCACGGCCTGCTGGTTGGGCGAACGCGGCGAGCGGTTGATGTCGCTGGTCAGGTGCAGCGGCAGCACATAGTTCGGACGGTATCCGGTGAAATTGAAGAGTCCCCGCTTGTCGGCGGCGTCAAGTTCCCAGAACGCCGACATCAGGCTGCCGCTGCCGCCTGCCTGCTGCGCGACCGGCGCAGGCACGCCATCGGCGGCGAGCAACGAGGTTGCTGCAACGGCCGGCGCGGCTGCCTCCTTCTGCTGCTTGGCGACCGGCGGCTCAGGTGCACGACCGGCCAGCGTGTCGTAACAAGCGAGGCGATCGGCGCCGGCTCCGATGGCAGCGCATTCAGCCATTCGAAGTGCTTCTGCGGTGGCCGGTGGCGCTGTCTGCGCGGCCGTCCAGCCCGAAAAGCTGCAGCCGAGCGCGGCCGCGATGGCGCAGAGTCTGGGTCGCCTGCACGCCTGTCTTCGAAAAGAGCAGGGCTCAAGCTCTTGGGCGTTTGCAGTCGCTACGCAAACGGCTGCGCTCACCACGCGCCCGTGTTCGGCATCGAAGCCCACGGCTCGGCGGGTGCTTTGGCGCCACCCGCCTGCAACAGCTCGATCGAGATCTGATCCGGCGAACGCACGAACGCCATGTGACCGTCGCGCGGCGGGCGGTTGATGGTGACGCCATGGTCGAGCAGGCGCTGGCAGGTGGCATAGATGTCGTCGACTTCGTAGGCCAGATGGCCGAAGTTGCGACCACCGGTGTATTCCTGCGGATCCCAGTTGTAGGTCAATTCGACTTGTGCCGACGAATCGCCCGGGGCAGCCAGAAATGTCAGCGTGAAGCGACCTTGCGGAACTTCGCGGCTGCGCACCACTTCCAGCCCGAGCGCGTCGCGATAGAACTTCAGTGACGCGTCGAGATCGGTGACGCGAACCATCGTGTGAAGATATTTCATTGCCGGAAGCTTCCTGTTGAGGGCATTTGCGGAATTGTCGCCTCGAGCCCGGGTGGCTCGCGGGCCAGCAACTCGCCAATCGTTGTTTCGTAGGCGGCTGCCCAGCGCAACAAGGCGCGATCGGCCAGCGGCCGACCGATCAGCTGCATGCCCATCGGCAAGCCTTGGTCGCTGAAACCGACTGGCACCGAGATCGCCGGCAGACCCGCCAGCGTGGCCGGGATCACCACCTCCATCCAGCGGTGATAGGTATCCATCTCGACGCCGTTGATGGCGCGCGGCCAGTCGATGCCGATCTCGAATGGCCAGACTTGGGCCGACGGCAAAACCAGCATGTCGAAGCGCGACAACAAGACCAGCATCTGCTGGTAGAAATCGCTGCGCGCCTGGCTGGCCGCGCAGACATCGGCGGCGCTCATCGCCAGGCCTTGCTCAATCTCCCAGCGCGCTTCGGGCTTCAGCAGATGGCGCTTGGCCGGGTCCCGGTAATGCACAACAAGCCGGGCCGTGACCAGCCAGCGGCGCCAGGCAAGCCAGGTCTGCCAGAGCTCGGCCGGCGAAAAATTCGGGGCCAGCGGTTCGACCACGCAGCCGAGATCGACAAAGCGCTGCAAGCCCGCCTCACAGACAGAAAGGATGCCCGGCTCCATCGGCAAATATCCGCCCAGGTTGCCAAGCCAGCCGATGCGGCAGCCGCGCAGCTCGGCACGATCGGCAATGCCTGGTTCGGCAAGACTGCTGCCATCGTCGGCAATCGACAGCGGGGATCGGTCATCGCGGCCGGCTTGCACGGCCAGCAGGCGCGCCAGGTCGCGCACGCGGCGCGCCATCGGTCCGTCGGTACTCAACTGCTGGATATATTGGTCGCCCGGCGGCGACTGCGGTATCCGCCCGGCACTTGGGCGCAGGCCGAAGACGTTGTTGAAAGCAGCGGGATTGCGCAGCGAACCCATCATGTCGCTGCCGTCGGCAACCGGCTGCATTCGCAACGCCAGGCTGACTGCTGCGCCGCCGCTCGAGCCACCCGCCGCGCGCGACGGATTCCAGGCGTTGCCGGTGCGGCCGAATACCGGGTTGTAGCTGTGCGAGCCAAGGCCGAATTCGGGAACGTTGGTCTTGCCGATCACGATGCCGCCCGCCGCTTTCATGCGCGCCACCATCAGGCTGTCCTGCAGCGGCACCTGTTGCGCAAACAGCGGCGAGCCCAGGGTCGTGCGGACTCCTGCCGTGGCAGCCAGGTCCTTGATCGCCATCGGGAAACCGTGCATCCAGCCGGTCGGCTCGCCGCGCGCCAGCGTGGCATCGCAGGTGTCCGCCTGATCCAGCAGCAACTCGCGTGGCTGCAGGCTGACGACGGCATTGACGCGCGGATTGAGCGCCTCTATTCGATCCAGGTATGCGTCCATCACCGCGCGGCATGAAACGTCGCGCGCGCGAATAGTCTCTGACAGCGCGCAGGCGTCGAGTCGGGTCAGGGTTTCCTCATTCATGGCGCATCAATCGGAAGCTGAGGAGTGGAAATTGCGGCCGAATTGTCCCTGAATTGGGGTCAATGCGGGCTCGCCGAGCAAGAAAGGGGCCGACGGGCGCACAATAGCGCTTGTGCACCGCGAGCATATTGCTTGTTTTTCTAGCACCGAAACACAACCAGAAGCGCCATGGCCACCCGAAATTCCACCTCTTCTCCCGCCGCCGAAACGACCAAGCTGCGCCAGACCCAGGCTGAATATTCGGCAGCGCGCCCGATGGGCGAGCCGGGCATCAAGCCGATGCTGTCGAGTTCGAAGATGTATGTCTGCCGACGTTGCCAGGCCAATTTCAAGACCGGCGACGGCAAACCCGATCCGCGTCTGCGTGGCTTGGGTAAATGCAACGCCTGCCTGGCCGCCATGCCTGCCGCAGCCTGAGGCTCGACTGACCCGTCATCTGCACCGGACCCTGTCCGGTCGCAAGCCTGTCTGACTCAGCGCTTCGCTTTCGGTGTCAGCGTGCCGCAATCTGCGGCAAGCCATTTACCGGCCTGGGTCATCTGCATGCGCTCTGGCTTGCCCTCGACCTGCGTGTTGATCGTGAAATCTCCGGCGTAGGCGGTCGGACTCAGCAAACGCACCGTACCCTCACCGCTGGACGGTGGATCGCCCTTGCACTGAAATGCCACGGTCCAGGTCGACCCGCTGCGCTTGACGTTCTGAGTGCAGCCTTCCTGCTCGGGAAAGCTGTTGCGCGCAACGTCTTCCTGCGTCATGCAGACTTTCACGGTGTTGCCCTTCGGGCCCATCGCGATGCCCTGGTCGGCCATCATCTTCTCGATCATCTTGCGTTGATCGGCCGGCAGATTGGCCATCTGCTGCTGTGCCTGGGCCATTGCCGCGGCAGCCTGACCGCCGCCTTTCACGCTCATGCTGTGTTCCCACAGGCCGGGCCGCAATTGATCGGTCTGCGCGAAGGCCGAACCGACGATACAAGCCGAAGAGAACACCAGCAGCGTACGCAACTTCATTCGTGAAACTCCCGTTCAAGGTGAAGACCAGGTCAAGGCCGTCATTTTGTCCCGAACAGGCGATCGCCCGCATCGCCAAGGCCTGGCACGATGTAGCCATGCTCGTTGAGCGCGCGATCGATGGCCGCGGTATAGACCGGCACGTCGGGATGGGCGGCGTGGAAGTTTTTCAGACCTTCGGGCGCCGCCAGCAGGCAGACGAACCGAATCGATTTCGGTCGCGTCTCCTTCAGCCGATCCACCGCAGCGACGGCTGAATTGCCGGTTGCCAACATGGGATCGAGCACGATTGCGTCGCGTTCGTGCATATCTTGCGGCATCTTGAAGTAGTACTCCACCGCCACCAACGATTTCGGATCCCGGTACAGGCCGACATGGCCGATCCGGGCACCGGGCACCACGTTGAGCATGCCGTCGAGAAAACCCGCGCCGGCTCGCATGATGCTGACGAAAACCGTCTTCTTGCCATCGATGACCGGCGATTTCATGGCTTCCAGCGGTGTCTCGATGTCGATCAGCTGGGTCGGCATGTCGCGTGTGACTTCATAGGCCATCAACATGCTGATCTCGCCCAGCAGGCGTCGAAAACTGCTGGTGCTGCGGTCTTTCTGGCGCATCAACGTCAGCTTGTGCTGGATCAGTGGGTGGTCGATGTGGATCACTGAGGCGGTCATCGAAGGTTTCCGGGCGAATGGGTTCAATGGTGGGTGTTCAGAAGACAGTGCCATCGCTGTCGATCAGCAAGGGCGGCGCACCGTCGCGCAGACGCTTTGCCAGTTCTCGGCCGGCGGCCCAGGTCCCGCCCTCGAGGATGCAGGCCAGCGGCAGTTGCTCGGCCGTGCGCTGCAGGCGCTGGCGGATCAGCGGCGCCAGCTCATCCAGCAAGCTGACCGTCAGCGCGCGCCACTCGACGATGAATTCGTCCTTCGGGGTCCAGCGGCGCTGCAGCAGGCGCGGGTCGCGCGGGACGATGACGCCGCCGTCGAGCAGCAGGCCGCCATTGCGGTATTCCGGCAACGCCGTCAATGAATCGAGGTTCTCGAGTTCGACCCCGGCCCACAGCAACGGCTCGAGCAGCGAGTAGCTGAGCCATTGGCCAAGCTTGTGAAATGGCACCAGACCGGCCGTCGTTCCGTGGCGACCGGCTTGCGCCGACTCGCCGCCCGCCCAGGGGTGGGGCCAGACGTCGCCCAGCGACACGCCATGCAACACGCTGCCATTGCGCCAGATCGGCGCGAACAGGTCGAGCACGGCGCGCAATACCTGGTCGGCACCGACACGGTGAGTTGATTGACCGCCATTGACCAGCATGTCGTACAACAGCGCCGGGCGGGCGCGCTCAATGTCGCCGCCCGAACGCGCCGTCAGCGCGCTGCCGAGCCGGTTCAACAGGCCGAGGCGCCCTTCCAGCCCGACCAGCGGATTCTCCGCACTGACCTGGAATGCGTGCTTCAAGGCTGTGATGTCGAGCCGTTGCAACGCGGCGGCATCGACCCGCAGCGGGTCGTCCTCAGCGTCCGAGAACAGGCCTTCGGAAAAGGCATGCCAGCTCGCCACCGCGAGGCCCTCGGAGCGACTGAAATGCTGTCCGGTATCGGCTTCCAGGTAACGCCAGCCGGCACCGGCGCCGGCATCGAGCAAGACGCTGACGACGGTCAGGTCGATGCGCGCTCGGGTCATCGACTCAATGCTGCGTTCCGAAAGCCGCGAATCCATCAACGCCTTGCGGTCCACACCGCCGACACCAAAATGGCGCCAGCGGCTGTGCATCGGAATCTGCAAGTCGGGCCAGGCCGCCCGCGTGACCGTCTCGACCTGCTCGGCGACAAAATCGAAGCGATCGCGATCGATTCTGAAATAGGGTGAGCTGTTGCTGCCCACTGCCGCGGTGATTGCTGCACAGCGTTCGCGAATCGTCGCCGGATCGCGCAACACCACGATCGCATCCGGGCCGTGACGCACCCGCTCAGCCGGCACAGCGGCGGCATCCGCCGGGTCGACGCCTGGGTCCCGCGTGGTTTCATTCAAGACTTCGCCCCTTGGTTCCGGCCAGATCGGCCGCACTGGGAATGGCCTTGTCGGTGAAATAGCCGGCTGCGATCTTGGCCTCCATCTCGACCTTGGCGTCGGCGGGGACCAGTTCGTCCGGGATCTTGATCCGTTCGCCAACGGAAATGCCACTGCCGGTTATCGCGTCGTATTTGTCGTTGCTCATGCTGACCAGTCGGTGAATCGTTCGGATGCCAAGCCAGTGCAGTACATCGGGCATCAACTCCTGGAAGCGCATGTCCTGCACGCCTGCAACACATTCGGTGCGCAGAAAATATTTGTCGGCGCTGTCGCCACCAATCTGGCGCTTGCGTGCGTTGTAGACCAGAAATTTGGTCACCTCCCCGAGCGCGCGGCCTTCCTTGCGGCTGTACGAGATCAGGCCGACACCCCCATTCTGCGCACCGCGGATGCACTCTTCGATGGCATGGGTCAGATAAGGGCGGCACGTGCAGATGTCGGAGCCGAATACATCCGAGCCGTTGCATTCATCATGGACGCGCGCCGTCAAGGTAACCGATGGGTCGGCCAGATCGCGCGGATTGCCGAAGATATACAGCGTCTGCCCGCCGATCGGCGGCAAGAAGACCTCCAGATCACTGCGCGTCACCAGCTCAGGGTACATGCCGCCGGTTTCCTCGAACAGCGCCCTGCGCAAGACACCTTCGTCGACCTTGAAACGCCTGGCCACGCCGGGCAACCACCAGACCGGCTCGAGGGCGATCTTGGTAACCGCCGCCGAGCTGTCCTCGAGCAGGATGCGGCCATCGACCTGCAGGCGTTGAAACGCCAGCGCCTGCTTGATCTCCGGCAGGTGCACATGCGCCTTGGTGACGGCAATCGTCGGACGAACGTCGTAACCCAGCGCCAGAAAATCCGCGAAGACGTTCTGTACCGAAGCGCCCCAGGGGTCGATCGAGACGATCTTCTCGGCATCGCCCCACTGCGGATTCGGGCCGATCAGATCGGTCGGCGAGGTATCGGTCAGGTCGGCCCGATGGCCCTTGACCAGGCTGCCGGCGGCAACCGCCAGCGCGCGGTAGACACCGTAGCTGCCGCTGTGGCTGCCGATCACATTGCGCTGGCTGCGGTTGCTTGTCGATCCGACCACCGGGCCGCGCTGAAGCGCATCTGCCGCACCCCAGAGGATCGCCGGAGCGCCGCCGCTGCCCTGCTGACCTGGGTGCGACGTCAGGCGAATGTGCTTGCTCGGAATGGTATCTGTCGCCATGGGCTGGGCATTGGACTTGGAAACTGTGAATAGCCGACTGTAGGCGCTTGCGCGCTCAGCGCTCGCCCTTTCGATACGGTTTCATCAAGGCCTGCGGATAAGCGGCGCGCCGCGCGACCAGGATCAGGGCCAGGATACTCAGCGCATAGGGCAGCATCAGATAGAGCTGATACGGAATATCGAGTCCGAACAATCCTGCGCCGGATTGCTGCAAGCGCAACTGCAAGGCGTCGAAAAAGGCGAACAAGAGCGCACCGATCAAGGCTTTCGCCGGACGCCATGATGCGAACACTACCAGCGCGACGCAGATCCAGCCTCGCCCGTTGACCATGTTGAAATAGAAGGCGTTGAACGCGGCGAGCGTCAGAAAGGACCCTGCGATGCCCATCAAGGCGCTGCCGGCGGCGACCGCGCCGATGCGCACCGCAACCACGTTGATGCCCTGGCCCTCGGCGGCCAGCGGATTTTCGCCGACCATCCGGATCGCCAGACCGAGCGGAGTGCGGTTCAACAGGTAGCCGAGCAAGGGAACCAGCGCCAGCGCCAGCAACGTGAGTGGGGTTTGAGCATTCAGCACCGGCAGCGGCAGCCATGCCATGTCCGAGAAAGGTTCGATGGTCGGCGGGCTGTCGACTTTCGGAAAACCGACCCGATAGGCAAAGCTGGCCAGGCTGGTGGCAAGCAGCGTGATGCCCAGGCCCGCCACATGCTGCGACAGCGACAAGCCGACCGTCAAGACACCGTGCAGCAGTCCGAAGACAAGACCGGTGAACGCCGCGACCGCGACGCCCACCCACAGGCCCGCGCCCA
>JBDTQC010000124.1:0-8368 GCA_039932405.1 Ideonella sp. | reverse complement strand
AGACCTTCGGCCTGACTGCAACCAGCGTCAGCCCGAGCATCACCGGCGCCGGCACCGGCGTGGGCACCATCGTCGATGACCGGATTAATTCAGACGTTCCGATCGTTGGAATCAGCGTGGCGCCGGCCTCGGTCTTGGAGGACGGAGCGGCCAACCTCGTCTACACCGTCGCGATCACCAACGGCAAGACTTCGGACTTCCCGATCACGGTGAACTACTCGCTTGGCGGCACCGCCACCGAAGGGAGTGACTACGCGACCCCAGCGGTGCACACAGTGACGATCCCGGCCGGCCAGACGTCGGTCAGCTTCATCGTCAATCCGACGCCAGACAACGTGACCGAGAACAACGAGACCGTCATCGCCACGCTGACCGGCGCGAGCACCAACAATTTGCCGCTCGCCTTCAGCACTACCGTCGCAACGGGCACCATCGTTGACGACGATACGCCGCCCACTCTGACGGTCCTTGGCAACGCGGCGGTTTCCGAGGAAGCGCTGCCTGGCGGTATTCCAGCCGCCGGCACCACGCCGGTCTCGACCTTCACGGGCAATCTGGCGATTGCCGATCCCGAAGGCGGACCATTCACGCTGCAGGCGGCGTTGCCGACCCAGTCCTTCACATCCGGCGGCGCGGCAGTCGTCTGGACCACAACCGCCAGCGGTCTGGAGGGCCGTGCGGCAGGCACCAACGACCTTGTCGCCAACCTGCAATTGAACCCGACCAACAGCACCTACACCTTCACGCTGTTCAAGCCGCTGGATGACTTCAGCCCGACAGGTCAGCCGACCGATTCGCTGTCGTATACGTTCCAGCTGACGGCAACCGATTCGGGCGGTCACGTTTCGGCCCCAGCCGTGCTGTCCGTGGCGATCGCCGACGATACGCCGGGTGTGGCAACTCCCCTGGCACTGGTCGCACCGGTGACCAACGTCGATACCAACGTGATGGTCATCCTCGACGTGTCGGGTTCAATGGCCACGCAGGATACCGGCTTGCCTGGCAATCCGACCCGACTGGCAGCGGCAATCCAGTCGATCGGCACCTTGCTTGATCGTTATGACGAACTTGGCGACGTACGGGTGCGTCTGGTCACCTTCTCCACCCACGCCAACGGTCTGGGCGACACCTGGCTGACCGTCGGTGCGGCGCGCGCACTCCTCGCCACCCTGGCTGCAAATGGTGGAACCAACTACGACGAAGCACTCGGTGATGCCATCAATCTGTTCGGCGCCGCGGGCAAATTGACCACACCGTCCGCGCAGAGCGTCTCGTATTTCCTGTCCGACGGGCAACCGACCTACGCCGCCGGAACGGTCGACACGCTGGTGCCACCCGGAACTACGCCGGCCCAAGACCCGCCACTGATCGGCAATGGCCAACCCAATCAGACAAACCAGCCCGACCTCGGGATCCAGGCTGGCGAGGAGGCCGCATGGAAGTCTTTCCTGGTTGCCAACAAGGTCAACAGCTTTGCACTTGGCTTCGGCGGTTTGACACCGGCCGATACCGCCGCATTGAACCCGATCGCCTACAACGGCAGGTCGGCTACGGACTCCAATGCGCTCGTCGTGCAGAATTTTGCTGACATCGACAAGGCTCTGGCCGATTCGATCCGGCCATCGGTCGACGGCAATCTGCTGACGGGCAGCATCACCGCAGGCCCTGGCGCAGACGGCCCGGCCTTCGTCAAACAACTGACGACGAGCGACGGTGTGACTTACACCTACGACCCCGCCAATGGCGGCTCGATCGCCGTGACAGGCGGGACCAGCCACGGTGTGTTCGATACGGCCAACAACACGCTGACCATCACGACGCAGCTGAACAGCAAGATCGTGGTCGACATGGACGATGGCACATTCACCTATACGGTGGCACCAAGTTCGTCGCTGCCGCCGAACGGACTGCAGGAGGTGTTCGGCTTCCAGATTTCCGATCGGGACGGCGATACCGTGTCCTCCAGCCTGACCGTCGATGTACCGAACCCGTTCATCCGCGGCACCGATGGAAACGACACGCTGAATGGTCGTGAAACCGGCGACATCATCGTCGGCAACGCCGGCAACGACGTGCTGAATGGGCTTGGCGGCAACGACGATCTGTATGGCGGTGCCGGTAACGACACATTGAACGGCGGTGCGGGCAACGATCGGCTTTATGGCGGCGCCGGCAACGACACGCTGACGGGCGGTGCAGGTTCGGACGTCTTCGCCTGGCGCTTCGGTGATCAAGGAACCGGAACGACTGCCGGCCGGGCCGTCGACACGATCACCGACTTCAACGTCGCATCCGCGGCACAAGGCGGTGATGTGCTCGATCTGCGCGACCTGTTGCAAAGCGAGGTCAGCACCAATGCCGCAAATCCGAACATCGGCAATCTGTTGAACTACCTCGATATCACCACGTCGACCAGCGGTGGCGTGACAAGTACCGAGATCCGGGTCAGCGCGACCGGCGGCTTCACCAACGGCAACTACTCGGCCGGACAGGAGACGCAGCACATCACCTTGACCGGCGTCAATCTGAGCACCCAGCTGGTGGCAGGATCGACTTTGACGGAGGCGCAGATCATCCAGAACCTGCTGCAAACCGGGAAGTTGATCACGGATTGATACGCAGGCTGATCGACTGCCCGCGGCGCGGGCAGTTGCTGCGCTGAAATTGAAAGGGAGCCTCTCGGGCTCCTTTTTTTTCGTTCTTCGGCGAAGCCGGTCGATGCGATCGGCGCGGCGATCCAGCGATCTGGCGATCCGATCCCGACTCGTGAATCCGGATCCGGCCGCGGCCGCTTCAGCCGAGCAGATCGGCCCTCAAGCCACTGGCCCAGGCGCCTGTCTGGCCATCGACACCAGCCTGCCAGACGGCGGCCGACTCGGCCTTGGTGCTGACGCCCTCGGCGTAGACCTTCAGCGACAGGCCGTGCAACATCAACACCAGGCCGCGCAGGAAATTGGCACGCGCAGCATCGCTGTCGACACCGTGGATCACCGCCGCATCGAGCTTGACATAGTCGAGCCCGGCCTCGAACAAGCGCTCGATTCGACTCAGACGCTGGCCGGCATGTTCAAGCCCGAAGCGCACGCCGAGCGGTCGCATCTGGTGCGAGAACTCCTGTACCAGCTCGAAGTGTTCGACCGCTGCGAGCTCATGCACCTCGAGCGACAGGCGGCGCGCCTGCTGCGGGCGCTGAACGAGCAAGCCACGCAAGCGCGCTGCGAACCCGCTGTCGAGCAAAGACGCCGGCGAGAGGTTGACGCAAAGATCCTGGCCGTGGGCGGCGATCTCGTCGAGCGCGAGGCGCACTGCAAGTTCGTCGATCGACGCTGTCAACCGACTGCGCAGCGCCAGCGGCAACCAATGCGCCGCGGTTTCAAAGCCACCCGCGACATCGAGTTGCAGGCGCAATGGACACTCGAGGTGAATGGCTTGCAATTGCGCATCGATGACCGGAAAGCGAACCAGCCTGGCCCGGCGGTTATTCAGCGCCGAAAGCAGGTTTTCACGCCATGCGCCCTCACCCATCGCAGCGGCGACTGGCGTGCCCTCACTCACGGCCGCCGGCTCCGCCAGTTCGACGGCAAAAGCGCCGCGGCTTTCGGCACGTGCGAGCGCGCCGTCAGCCAGCGCCAGGACCTCGCGCAGGCCATGGTTCGGGAGGATTTCGACTGCTCCGACGGCGATGCCCACCTGTCTGCCGTATATCGGCAGGATATTGCGCATCGAATCGGCCACCGTCTGGGCAGTCTCGAATGCCTGCCCGCCGACCGGCAGATAAAGGGCAAAGTCGGAACCATTGAGACGGCCGACCTGGCAGCCCGGGACACGATCCGAATACGACAGCAAGCCCTGCGCAATCGCCAGAATCATGTGGTCGGTACTGGCACGCCCGAGTTGCCGATTCAACTCGGCCAGATCGAGCAGCCTGAGCAGCACCAGACCAGCGTCGGGATCGGCATAGTCGCTTTGTCTGGCAGCGTTCAGCAAACCCATGAAATGCATCCGATTGGCCAACCCGCTGACCGGATCGATGTAGGCCTGCTCGCGCAGCGTCTCGACCTGTGCGGTCTGAGCCTCGAACATCAGCTTGAGTCGGCCCACCATGGCATTCATCGCACGGGTCAGACGTTGCAGCTCTGGCACGCGAGGCTCAGGAACCGTCAGGAACCGACCATCGACGAGCGCCTGCGCCTGCTCGACGGTTCGCTCCAACGGCCGGCGAATCCGATGCACGACTGCGCGTGACAGCATCGCCATGACCACGCCGAGAACACCCAGCGCGACGGCCGACGCCACGCTGGCGCGCCACAGGTCGTCGTGAGCAAAGGCAGTCTGGCTGACAACCTCGACCGAGCCGAGCGCGCGCCAGCCATCGGATACTTGGGCGATCCCGGGCAGTGAAGCAATCGGCAACAGATCGACAAACCACTGCGGCGCAACCGCCGGAGCCAGATTGGCGGACCGCTCGAACACCGGCTTCGAATCGGCACCCACAAAGCGGATCGATCGATAGAAACCGGTGTCGAATTGAGCCGACATCACCAGCGACATCAGTTCGGCGTCCCCTTTCTGCTGGCCGAGCACCTGGGCCAGCAGGACTGCGTTGTCGTTGTTCTTCAACTGAAGCTGGGTCGCCAGCGTGGTGCGGGCTGACTGGATCGTCAATCCGGCGCTACCGATGAAAGCCAACAGCAGCGTGGCAAGCAGCAACAGGCGTATTTGTCGAATCAATGACATCGTCGTTCCAATCAGAAGCCTTGGGCGCGCGCCCGGGCAAGTACATCGCGCCACTTCGACAAACGCGAACTGGCGTCACCGGTCGACTGGCCGTTCACACCCTGCCACATGCCTTCGGTATTGAAGCTGAAGACAGGGACCAGATCAGGGCGCTTCGACGCCGGACGCACCTCGGCAACCAGGTTATCCAGGATCAAGGGCTCGGCTCCCGGAGAGGCGTAGAACGCAAGCACCATGTGTGGTTGTCCCGGCGACCCCGGCCCATCAAGCATTGCACGGACATAAACCAGACGCAGCTTGCTGACAGGCATGCCCATCGCCACCAAGCTGAAATATTTGGCCAGCGAGTAATCCTCGCAGTCTCCCATCCCTTTGCCCAGAGCCTCCAACGGCGAAGCCCAGTAGTCGGTAACACCCCACACTTCCATATCGTCGACAAACGCGATGGCGTCGTTGTAGAACTGATTGGTTGCCCGGATCCGGCTGTCGTCCGTTGCTCGCGAGCCCTGGGCAATCAGTTGCTGGACGGCGGGGGCGCTCGCCACAGCCCGTGGTCCGAAAGCGGGCGCGGCGGCGAGCAGTCGCTGGCTGTCGTACGCACGCGGTGGCGCGACCAGCACGAACAGCAACGAAAGACACGCCAGTAGCCACGGTCTGCAGCGACGCAGCGCTCCGGCCAGGCCTGCAGTCGATGGCATGGCAAAACCTCCCCGCGCCGGCATGGGCAGGGCATTAGGCGTGGGTATAGTCGCAAACAATCGTCAGGCCGGGTTGAGGGCTGTCACCTGTTTTCGACAATTTCTTGGCGTACTTGAGTGTTGCTCTTCGACAACAATCATGCACGACTCGCCTGTTTTCAGGCGAAGCTGCACGATGCAAGAGTAACTGCAGAGCCAGCGCTCGAAAGTCACGACAAACCTATGTAAGATTGCGTAACTGCGTCGCAATTCTCATTTAGCTTGCGCTTTGCCAATTTTCGATGATCGCGCATCTAGGAGCCGCCAAGCGCTCTTCTCCTCAACTTCAACGCAGCAGAAGTCGAGGTTCGAGCGCGATTCGCCTATCGTCTGGTCGAGTTTTTCCCGATCTGGTCGACGGAGATACAACTTGACGTGCCAAGCGGTACGCATCGCTAGTTCAAATCACAGGAACACAAGATGACAAGATTTCAAGTGAGCAAAAATTCGCCCCTATCTGCAAGCCGGTGCGCTGTTCGCGCGGTCGCCCTGGCAGCGGGTTTGGCTTGCGTTGCCCTGACATCCACGGCCCAGACTGCAGATCCCTTGCGCGCGACCGTCGAAAAGGCTTTGCAGACCAATCCGGAAGTGACCGCCAAGTTCAACGCCTATCGCGCCTCTGACGACGCCATTGGCGTCGTGCGCGGTGGGCTGCTCCCACGTCTCGACCTCGATGCCAGCATCGCGCGCGACCGCACCCGCATCACATCGCGCACACCAACGACCCAGAACCTGAATCGGTCAGGCATCGGCCTGACCTTGAGCCAGTTGCTGTGGGACGGCTTGGCAACCAGCAACGACGTCAATCGGCTCAGCCATGAAAAGCTCGCCCGCTACTACGAATTGCTCGATACCAGCGAACAGATCGCCCTCGAGGCAGCCCGCGCGTATTACGACGTGATCCGATATCGTCGGCTGGTCGAACTGGCCGAGGACAATTACGTCCAGCATAAATATGTGTCGCTCCAGATCGGCAAGCGCACGCGCGCTGGGGTGGACCGATCGGTCAACCTCGAACAGGCCAATGCGCGCCTCGCACTGGCCGAATCGAATCTGACGACAGAGCTGTCCAATCTGCACGACGTGACTGCCCGTTACCAGCGGTTGGTCGGTGAGTCGCCACCGGCTTCACTGCCGGCACCTGGCATGCTGCAGCAGACCCTGCCGAACAACGCGACCGAAGCGGCCAGCACGGCAATCCGGCGCAGCCCGGCGATCAGCTCGGCTATCGAATCGCTGCGCGCGAATCGGGCAACCGTGAAGGTTCGTGAAGCGGCGTTCCAGCCGCGCGTCGAAGCCAGACTGAGCGGCGGCGGCGGAAAGAACTATCAAGGTGTGCTCGATCAGGACCGCTCGGCAACCGCAGAAATCGTGATGAGCTGGAACCTGTTTGCTGGTGGCTCCGACCGGGCCCGCGTGCGGCAGCAAGTCGACCTGGTGAATCAGGCCGCAGATTTGCGTGACAAGACCTGTCGCGACGTTCGCCAGACTGCAGCCATCGCATTCAACGAC
Organism: Ideonella sp.; assembly: GCA_039932405.1. Taxonomy (GTDB): domain Bacteria; phylum Pseudomonadota; class Gammaproteobacteria; order Burkholderiales; family Burkholderiaceae_C; genus Ideonella_A. Next base: position 1,382 of record JBDTQC010000124.1, on the reverse strand, counting down.
ACCCGCAAGCTGACCGAGCAACTCGTTTATCTGGATCGAAATACCGTTGCCATCACCAATGCACGGGATGCCTACCGCCTGCAGTTCGACAACGGCATTGCGGGTCGCACACTGCTCGACCTTTTGAACTCGGAAAACGAGGTCTACACGGCTCGCCGTTCGCTCGCAAATGCGCAATACGACCAGGGTCTGGCGTACGTCCGCACCCAGGCAGCTCTAAACAGCCTGAACAGCACGTTGGGCATTGCCAAGCCGAATACGGGGACGGACGACGAAGCGGGCTGGGAGGCCGGCAACGATGCGCCGACCCGCTGCCCGACGCTGATACCCGATGTACCGCCAAGCAATCGGACTGCGCTGGATACCCGGGCCGAGCAGATGGCCAACACCGCGCCTGCGGGCGGGACGCCCGCGCTCGCACCAGCCGTGCCGGCGATGACGCCCTCGGACCCCCCCGCGCCGCCGCCGGTGCCGCAGCGACGCCAGCGCCGCCGCTGAGCGCCAGTCTGCCGCTGCACGCCTTTCCGGCGCGCGGCGTGCGGCAGGTCGAAAAAAAGGCCCCGCTCGCGGGGCCTTTTGCTTGGCAGCGATTTCAGCGCTTGACCGGCGGCAGATCGGTACAGGCTCCCTCGTAAGCCTCGGCTGCGAGACCAATGCTTTCGCCCAATGTCGGATGGGGGTGGATGGTTTTTGCAATGTCGATCCCATCGGCACCCATTTCGATGGCCAGCGCGACCTCGCCGATCATGTCGCCGGCGTGGGTGCCAACGATGCCACCACCGACGATCAGGTGACTCTCCTCGCTGAACAGCAGCTTGGTGAAACCCTCGTCGCGGCCGTTGGCAATCGCGCGCCCGGACGCATTCCAGGGAAACAAGCCCTTCTTGACCTTGATACCTCGTGCCTTTGCATCGTCCTCGGTCAAGCCAACCCAGGCCAGCTCCGGATCGGTATAGGCCACGCTCGGGATGACGCGCGCGTTGAACGCGGTCTTTGCCAGCTTTTCGTCGCCAAGTTGGACGCCTGCCGCCACCTCGGCAGCCACATGCGCCTCATGGGTCGCCTTGTGCGCGAGCATGGGTTGGCCGACGATATCGCCGATCGCAAAGATGTGCGGCACGTTGGTCCGCATCTGTATATCTACCGGAATGAAGCCGCGCTCGCCGACGATCACGCCAGCCTTTTCGCCGGCGATCTTCTTGCCATTCGGGCTGCGACCAACCGCCTGCAGCACCAGGTCGTAGAGCTGTGGCTCTTTCGGTGCACCCTCGCCCTCGAAACTGACGCGAATGCCCTCGCTCGTCGCTTCAGCGCCGACCGTCTTCGTGTTCAGCATGATGTGGTCGAAGCGTTTGGCATTCATCTTCTGCCAGACCTTGACC
>JBDTQC010000123.1:0-8402 GCA_039932405.1 Ideonella sp. | reverse complement strand
GTTGCAGGCTGCGGCCCAGGTGGTTTGCCCGGTCAGTCTGGTGGTGGGTGAACACGACCAGATGACGCCCGCTGCCGCCAGCACCGGGCTCGCCAAGGCACTCAACGCCCAGACCATCGCCCTGTCCGCTGGCCATGCCTTGATGGGTGAAGTACCCGATGGCGTGCTGGCGGCAATTCGCGGCCGTCTGCCTCGCAGCTGAGCATCCGCTCAGCGCCCATCGAGCAGATCGCGCAGACGCATGTCGTCGAACGCCGCATTGCGCCAGAAGGCATCCGAGTCGGCCGAGGGCGTCAGCAACAGCGCGGCGATCAGCGGTGCAGCGTGTGTTTGCGTCGGATCGCCCAGCAAAACGTAGCGGAAATCGCTGTCCTCGTCGAGCCTGCCGACCCAGCCAAGCGCCGCCAGCTGTTCGAGCAGTGGTTCGACCTGCAGCGGATCAGCGCGCAGGTGCTGGCACATCTCATGCAAACCGACTCCGCCGTGCGCCTGCAGACGAGCCCGCTCGAGTTGCCGCAACACCGAGATGGCCAGCTCGAAACGCCGACCCGGTGTGTCGGGAAGGCCGACGATCCGCATCTTCAGACTCGGTGCATACGCCGCAATCACCGCACCGAGCAGCACGATGACCCAGCCGAGGTAAAGCCAGATCAGAAAGATCGGCAGCGTTGCGAACGCGCCATAAACCAGCGAATAGGTCGGAATCGTTGCGAGGTAGAGCGTCAGGCCACGTTTGGCCAGTTCGAATCCGATCGAGACGAACACGCCGCCGGCCAGCGCATGTCGCCACCGCACTTCGGTATTCGGCACGTAGTGGAACAAGCCGGCAATGCCGAAAGCCAGCAGGGCAAATTCGATCAGGTTCAGCACGAACGTGACGCCGCCCGGCAGCGCGCCGACCATGCCTTCGGACGCCGACAGCGCGTACGACGTCAAGGTCAGACTGGCACCGAGCAATACGGGCCCGAGCGTCAGCGCGGCCCAATAGACCAGCACGCGCTGCGCAATCGGACGCGGCCGACGCACGCGCCAGATGTTGTTCAAGGTGCGGTCGATCGTCAGCATCAGCGCCAGCGCGGTGATCACGAGCACGGCAAGGCCTGCGCCACCCAGTCGGCTCGATTGGGCGGCGAACTGGGTCAACGCCGCAAGCACCGGTTTGGCAATGTTGTCCGGAATCAGGCTCTGCAGCAGGTATTGCTGCACTGTTCCCTGAAATTGGCTGAAGATCGGGAAGACCGAAAAAACCGCCAGCATCACCGTGATCAGCGGCACCAGCGAGATCAGCGTCGTGAAGGTCAGACTGCTGGCTGTGATGCCCAGCCGATCCTCGCGGAAGCGGCGCGCCAACGTGCGCATGGTGTCGAGCCACGGCCAGGCTTGCAGCGTTCCGGGCAAATCGGCGACCAGTTCGTGCCAGTCCGACTCGCGCGGCGCGGCGCGCTCCGGGCTTGAATGGGCAGGCTGATTCATCGCTGGCTATCATGTCATCGATGACATCTGCGAAGCCTGCCTCCGATCTGAGCGAAGCTGCCGCATCGGCTGGCGCCGTGCGCTGGACACGCAGCTTGGCGGTGGCCAGCCTGCTGGGCCTGATCGCGCTCGGCCTGGCCTGGGAGCTGTGGCTGGCACCGACCGGCAACCGCACGCTGGCCATCAAGGTATTGCCGCTCACCCTGCCGTTGGCCGGACTTCTGAAGCGGCGCATGTATACCTATCGCTGGGTCAGCCTGATGATATGGATCTACTTCACCGAAGGTGTGATCCGCGCGGTTGGCGACCGCGGCGTCTCCGCACGGCTGGCCATGCTCGAAATCGTGCTCTGTCTGATCTTGTTTGCCGCCTGCGCGGTTCATGTCCGATGGCGGCTGCGGCATCCCGCGGCGGCTCTGGGAGAGGTGTGATGAAAGTGCCGTTGCTCGATCGCCTGCGCGAAATTGTCGGGGCGCAGCATGTGCTGGGCGACCAGCAGGATCTGGCTGCCTACGAGATCGACTGGCGCAAACGCGGACGCGGCACGGCGCTGGCCGTGGTCCGGCCGGGAACGACCGACGAAGTGGCAGCGGTGGTGAAGCTGTGCGCCGAGCACCGCACACCGATCGTTAGCCAGGGCGGCAATACGGGGCTGGTCGGCGCGTCGGTACCCGATGCCAGTGGCACGCAGCTTCTGCTGAGCCTGACGCGGCTGAACCGGGTACGCGCCATCGACCCGGCCAACCTCACAATGACTGTCGAAGCCGGTTGCATTCTGCAAAATATCCAGGAGGCAGCGGCTGCGCAAGGCCTGCTCTATCCGCTGAGCCTGGCAGCAGAGGGCAGTTGCACGATAGGGGGCAACCTGGCCACCAATGCCGGCGGCACCCAGGTGCTGCGCTTCGGCTCGGCGCGTGACCTCTGCCTGGGCCTGGAAGTCGTCACCGCCGAGGGCGAAATCTGGGACGGACTGAGCGGGCTGCGCAAGGACAACACCGGCTACGACCTGCGTCACCTGTTCATCGGCAGTGAGGGCACCCTCGGCGTCATCACCGCGGCAACGCTGAAGTTGTACCCCCGACCAGCGGCAGTCACGACCGCCTGGGTCTCGCTGGAAAGCGTGGATGCAGCAGTGACCTTGCTGCAGAACGCACAGGCCCGATTGGGGGCCGGCCTGACCGGTTTCGAATTGATGGGCGAATTTGCACTGTCGCTGGTGCGCCGCCATTTTTCCGATCTGCAGCAGCCATTGCCGCCGGCCGCCTGGACCGTGCTGCTCGAACAATCGGATACCGAAAGCCAGGCGCATGCGCGCGGGCTGTTCGAGGCCTTGCTCGAGCAGATGCTCGAACAAGGCGTCATCTCCGATGCGGCGCTGGCCGAAAATATCGAGCAATCGCGCGGCATGTGGAAATTGCGGGAGAGCATCCCGCTGGCCCAGGTGCACGAAGGCCTGAACGTCAAACACGATATTTCGGTGGCGGTTTCGAAGATCCCTGCCTTCGTGAAGGCGACCGATGCCGATCTGTCCGCCGCCTTCGCCGGCATCCGGATGGTCAACTTCGGTCACCTCGGCGACGGCAACCTGCACTACAACGTGCAGGCACCGGCCGGCGCCGATGCTGCCCGCTTCCTGGTCGAGAACGAAAAAGCCGTCAATCGAATCGTCTATGCGTCGGTCGCCGCGCATGGCGGATCGATTTCGGCAGAGCACGGCATCGGGACGATCAAGCTGGACGCGTTGCTTCAGTACAAATCGCCGGTTGCCATCAAGCTGATGCGGCAGATCAAGCGCTCGCTCGACCCGCACAACCTGTTCAACCCCGGGCGCCTGATCGAGCCGTGAGGTGTACCGAATGGGCTACTGGAGCGGCCCCTTGAGCGCGTCCGGCAACGGCAGCGACATCACTTCGATGCCCTCGTCGCGCAGTGCCTCGGCTTCGTCCTTGCTGGCTCGGCCACGAATCGGCCGGTCGTCGATCTCACCGTAGTGGATTCGACGCGCCTCCTCCGGAAAGCGGTCGCCGACGTCGTCGGTGTTCGCCATCACATGCCTGACAGCCTGCAACCACATGGATTGCATGGCCAGCTCGCGATGCGGATGAGCATTATCCGGCGCCTCCTGGGAGTTTGAGGAAGCTGCCTGATCAAGGCTCTTGGACGCCGTTTCAGATGGAGCAAGCCGGCCCTTCGAGGCCTGGATCCGCGGCGCGCTGGGCAGGCGGTCGATCGACTGATTGCCGCAGATCGGACACACCAGCAAGCCGCGTTCGATCTGTCCGACATAGTCATCTTCGGATGAAAACCAGCCTTCGAATCGATGGTTGAGCGAGCAGCGCAGGTTGAAAACCTTCATGCCGCATTATCTCCGAGCATCGAAGGCCGGCGCGGTACGCCATTGCAATGGCCAAAGCCCGGAGCGCGAATGACGCAGCCAAAGCAGGCCGACCAATGTCTTGGCGTCGGTCAATTCGCCACTCGCAGCAAGCATCTCGAGCGCTTCCAGACTGGCCGCGTCGACCTCGAGGAACTCGCCGGATTCGAGATGCGCCGGTCCCGCGACCAACTCGCTGGCAAACCAGATCTCGATGCCTTCGGTCGAGTAGGCGATCGCGTTATGCAGGATGCCTGCACGTGCCCAACGCCCGGCGGTGTAGCCGGTTTCTTCCGCCAATTCGCGGATCGCGCAATGCCAGGGCTGCTCGCCGACATCGAGCTTGCCGGCTGGAAACTCGAGCATCACGCGCTTCATCGGGTAGCGAAATTGCCGCTCGACCACCACGCGGCCATCATCGAGCAGCGGCACGATCATCACCGCACCGGGGTGAACGATGTACTCGCGATGCGCCAACGCACCGTCGGGCAGGCGAACCGAATCACGCCGAACATCGAGAAAGTGTCCGCGATAGACCTGCTTCGAATCGACGCAGTCTTCGCGCAGCGCCGGGTCGGCGAGGTCCGGCGGTGAGTCGCCGTTCAAGTGCCCAACGCCTTGACGATGGCCTGCGCGCACATCGCCATCAGGCCGCCCGGCAGAAGGCCGAACAGCAGGATCGCAGCACCGTTGGCCGACAACACGCCGCGCACATCGCCAGTCGCGATGATCGGCTGCATATCGGACGGTGCGTCGAAGAACATGACCTTGACGACCCGCAGGTAGTAGAACGCACCGACCAGCGACAACATCACCGCAACCACAGCCAGCACGATGAAGGCCGGCACGTTGGTCGAGACCAGCGCCTGCAGCACACTCAGCTTGGCGTAAAAGCCGACGGTGGGCGGGATGCCGGCCAGCGAGAACATGAAGATCGCCATCACCGCGGCGTACCAGGGGCTGCGCTGCGCGAGGCCCTTGAAATCGTCGATCTGCTCGGCTTCAAAACCCTCCCGCGACAACAACATGATCACGCCGAAGATGCCCAGTGTGGTCAGCACATAGGTGACGACGTAGAACATCGCCGAGCTGTAGGCATTGGCCGCCGACAAGGTGTTGCCGTTGACGACGCCCGAGCACAGGCCGAGCAGCATGAAACCCATCTGCGCGATCGTCGAATAGCCGAGCATGCGCTTCAGATTGGACTGCGCAATCGCTGCCAGGTTGCCGATCACCAGCGATCCGACCGCCAATACCACCAGCATCTGCTGCCAGTCGACCGCCAGGCCGAGCATGCCGTCCACCAGCAGGCGCATCGTGATGGCGAACGCCGCGAGTTTCGGCGCCCCCGCGATCAGCAAGGTGACCGCCGTCGGCGCACCCTGATACACGTCGGGAATCCACATGTGAAACGGCACCGCACCAATCTTGAAAGCCAGCCCGCTGACCACGAAGACGACGCCAAAAACCAGCACCGCCTTGTTGATCTGACCGGTACCGATCGCCTTGAACACCTCGCCGAGATCGAGCGAGCCGGTTGCGCCGTACATCATCGACAGGCCATAGAGGAGGAATCCGCTGGCCAATGCGCCGAGCACGAAATACTTCATCGCCGCCTCGGTCGCCGGCGGGTGATCGCGCCGCAATGCGGTCAAGGCGTACAAGGACAGGCTCATCAACTCGAGCCCGAGGTAGACAACGAGAAAATTGTTCGCCGACACCATGACGCCGATGCCGAGCAACGAGAACATGCTGAGCGTGAACAGCTCACCTTTGAGCATCTCGCGCGATTCGGCATACGGACGTGCATAGACCAGCGTGATCATCACCGAGAGCGTCGCGAAGAAGCCCAGCAGATGGCCCATCGGATCGGCGACCACCATGTGCTGCATGGCATACACCGTTTCACCGCGATCGAAGGCCACCAGATGCAGGACGGCAACGATCCCCAGCGAAAACTGGGTCAGCCAGTAGGTCAACGTGCGCCGTGGGTCGGTGATCCAGAGATCGACCAGCGCCACGACGCAGGCCATCGTTAGCAGGGCGATCTCGGGAACGATGGCAAGCCAGTTCATGTTGTTCATTTGTCGTGCGCCGGGCCTCAGTTGAGTTTGGAGACCGCCAGATGGCGCAGCAGTTCGTTGACCGAGACATTCATCGTGTCGGTGAAAGGCTTCGGATAGACGCCCATCCACAAAATCGCAATGGCGAGGATTGCCAGCATCAGGACTTCGCGCGAATTGATGTCGGTGAGCGCGCGCACATTGTCGTTGGCGATGTCTCCGAAGTAGACCCGCTTGACCATCCACAGCGTGTAGGCGGCGCCCGAGATGAGTGCGGTCGCGGCCAGCATACCGAGCCAGAAGTTGACCTTCACAGTGCCGAGAATGACCATCCACTCGCCGACAAAGCCGGCCGTGCCCGGCAGGCCGCAATTGGCCATCGCGAACAGCACGACGAACGCGGTGAAGGTCGGCATCGTATTGACGACCCCGCCGTAACTGGCGATCTCCCGCGAGTGCACCCGGTCATACAAAACACCGATGCACAGAAACATCGCTCCGGACACGAACCCGTGTGAAATCATCTGCACCAGACCGCCGGCCATGCCCAGCTCATTGAACATGAAGAAACCCAGGGTGACGAAGCCCATATGGGCAATCGACGAATAGGCGACCAGCTTTTTCATGTCCTGCTGGACCAGCGCAACCAGCCCGATGTAGATCACCGCGATCAGCGACATCGCGATGATCAGCCAGGCCCATTTGTGCGCAGCGTCGGGCGCGATCGGCATCGAGAACCGCAGAAAGCCGTAGGCACCGAGCTTCAGCATGATCGCCGCCAGCACCACGGATCCGCCGGTTGGCGCCTCGACGTGTGCATCGGGCAACCACGTATGCACCGGCCACATGGGAACCTTCACCGCAAATGCGGCCAGGAATGCGAAGAACAGAATCGTCTGCACGTCGATCGACAACTTCAGCTGGTGCCAGGCCAGCAGATCGAAACTGCCGCCCGACTTGAAATAGAGATAGACCAGCGCAACCAGCATCAGCAACGAGCCGGCCAGCGTGTACAGGAAAAACTTGAACGCGGCATAGACCCGCCGCGGACCGCCCCAGACGCCGATGATGATGTACATCGGAATCAGCGTGGCCTCGAAGAAGACGAAGAACAGCAAGGCGTCGACCGCGCTGAACACGCCAACCATCACCCCGGAAAGGATCAGGAAGGCAGCCATGTACTGGTGCACCCGATCGGTGATGACCTCCCAGGCAGAGATCACGACGATCACTGTGATGAAGGCCGTCAGCAGGACGAACCAGACCGAGATTCCGTCGACGCCGAGGTGGTAGCGGACATTGAATCGCTCGATCCAGGACAAGTTCTCCTGGAACTGCATCGCGGCGGTCGAGCTGTCGAAGCCGGTGATCAACGGAATCGTGACCAGAAAACTCGCGATCGCCGCGACCAGCGCGAGCCAGCGGACGCTGCGCGCCTGATCATCGCGACCCAGCGCGAGCAACAAGCCGCCCGACACGATCGGCAGCCAAATGGCGAGGCTCAACAAACCCATGTTCTTGTTCTCCGTGACTCGACTGGAATTTTTCGCTGCAGCAGACGACGCCGCTTCAACGACCGGTCAAGCCGCCCAGATAGGGCCACAACTGCCAGGTCATCAGGCTGATGACGCCCAGGATCATCACCAGGGCATACCAGTAAAGATAGCCGGTCTGCACACGCCGCACCAGCTGCGCCATGCCACCAATTCCGCGCGCTGATCCGTCGACGAAAATACCGTCGATCAAACCGACATCGCCACCTTTCCACAGGCCGTTGCCAAGCATTCGCGCACCCGCTGCAAGCACCTTCTCGTTGAAGGCATCGAGGTAATACTTGTTCTCGAGCAACTGGTAGATGAACGAAAAGCGGGTCTTGATCGCGGCCGGGATTTCAGGCTTGACCATGTAGAACACGTAGGACAAAACAACCCCTGCCAGCGCCAGCCAGAACGGCAGCCCGGTCAGGCCGTGCACGGCCATGCCAATCGCCCCGTGGAATTGCTCCGCCAGTTCCTTCATCGCAGGGTGCCGGGCAGCGTCCACGAAAATCGAATCATCGAAGAATCCGCCGTACAACATCGGCTGGATCGTCAGGTAGCCGATCACCACCGACGGAATGGCCAGCAGCACCAGCGGCCAGGTCACCACGCCACTCGACTCGTGCGGCTCGTGTGCGTGGTGATCACCACCATGCTCGTCGTGGTGATCGTGTTCACCCGGAAACGGCTTGTGCCGGAACCGTTCCTTGCCGTGGAACACCAGGAAATACATGCGGAAAGAGTAGAAGGCCGTGACGAACACGCCGGCCAGCACCGCGAAGTTGGCAAATCCGGCACCCCAGAGATGGGTTTCGTGAACCGCCTCGATGATGCTGTCCTTCGAGTAGAAGCCGGCGAACAGCGGTGTGCCGATCAACGCGAGCGAGCCGACCAGCGAGGTGATCCAGGTGATCGGCATGTATTTGCGCAGGCCGCCCATGTTGCGGATGTCCT